>LVBO01000415.1 GCA_001604435.1 Synergistales bacterium Syner_01 | reverse complement strand
GACGGCGAGCGTCCGTCCCGACGACCGGGTGTACCGCTACGGCGGCGAGGAGATCATGCTTCTGTTCAACGCCCCGTCCCCGGGAACATCGAAGGAAATCGCGGGGCGCGTCCTGGACGCCGTCCGTTCGTTGAAGATGGAGCACTCCGCCTGCCCGTGGGGGATGCTCACGCTGAGCGCGGGGCTGGAGGAATTTTCCTCCGTGCACAATACGCCGGTGAACATGATCCTGGAGGTCGACCGCAAACTCTATCTGGCGAGTTTTTGTCGAATGCGCACGGTATGCTTCGGGTGCGGGCGACAGCGTCGTCAGAAGAGCCGCCGGAGGACCGGGAGCTTCTTCAGCCCGTGGATCGCGAGGAAGGCGCAGAGAAGGTACGAGCCGCCGAGGGCGAGGATGAACTTGATGCTGATTGGGAGGTTGAACGGGATCAGCAGGTAGACCGCCGGCATCAGGATCATCTGGTGGAGCCAGTAGATGCCGTACGACGCCTCGCTCAGCGTCCTCCATACCGGAGACGGACGGTCGAAAAGCGCCCGGCAGAGGAAGAGAAAGAAGACCGCGACGGCGAGCGAGGCGAAGGCGTGGCTCATGCCGTGCAGCGCCTTGAGGAGCGGCGTCTCCTTCACGGGGAAGTTCACGGCGAGGACGATCACCGACCACGATCCCGCGACCGTCGCCAGCCCCGAGAGGCTGATCGCGCCGAAGCCCGGCCGGGAGCCGTCGAACCAGCCGTCGCGCCATGCCCGTGTTCCAAGGAAAAAGGCGAAGACGTAGGAGACGATCCGGGCTGGCTGGAAGTAGATCGGCCCGAGGGGAATCCAGAGGTCGGGATGCCAGCGGAGCGACGAGAGGAAGAACGCGGCGGAGGAGACCGCCCACCACGCCGTCAGCCAGAAGAGGGGCGATCGCGCGGCGCCTCCCGTTCGTCCCGGGCGCGCGACGACGGTATAGACGATCAGGAAGGCCAGAAGGACGCCGAGGAACCAGAAGTGCGACTGCTGGTAGCCGGGGCCGAGCCATATCGTCCGGACGAACTCCATGTACGTCTCCGGAAACGGCAGATTCAGCGAGCGCCACGTCGCCATGGCGAAGAGCGGCGCGAACGCGAGGACGCCGACGACCCACGGAATGCCGATGTGGAGGAACTTCTCCTTCAGGAAGAGCATCCGCCCCCGCTTTTCGAGCGAGCGGGGAGCGAAGTACCCCGCCAGAAAGAAGATCGCGGGCATGTTCCCCGTGTTCGCCACCAGCACCCAGAAGAGAAAGAAGAGGCTCTTCTCCGGGTTGATGGCGTACCACCACTCCGGAACGTAGGCCATGTAGCTCATCGCCGCGTGGAGCGCCATGACGGAGATCACGATGATCGTCCGGTAGGCGTCGAAGAAATGCACCCGTTCCGCTTGCTGCTGTCGCATAAACCCCCACCTCGCTTTTCCGAAAGTAGACACTGGAACCCGATCGCCCGACACAACAAGAAGTCCGCGCCGCGAAAGGTGTTCGCCCGCGCGCGTCCCGGGGTTCTTTTCGTGTTCTCGGCGTTCTTGCTGCGCCGGGTGCTTGGCGAACAAAAAAAGCCGAACGCGCTCCGGCTCTATCTCTTCAAGGGTTCTTGCTCCGCGCTTTTCGCCGCGCGGAGTCCTTCTTCGAACGCCTCCGCACTTCCTTCCCCGAACGCCCTGCTTTCGAGGACGGCGCGCACGGACTCCGGACGCGCCGCGCCCGTCAGCGCGACGACGGCCCCCAGAGCCGCGAGGTTCGCCGCGCCGGGAGCGCCCCGCTCCGACGCGAGGCGCGCGAAGGGGATGCCGACGCATCTCGCCCGGCAGAGCGGCGAAGGCGTTACGAGATCGCCGTCGTAGAGCAAGAGCGTGCGTTCGGCCCCCTCCGCCTCCAGCCGGGGTGCGTAGCGGTCGAAGGCCGTCTGCGCCAGGCAGAGCAGCGCGTCCGGCTCGACGACCTCGATGAAGTCGATCTCGCCGTCGCCGACGAGGACGTCGGACTTCGTGAACGTCCCCCGCGCCTCGGTGCCGTAGGTCGAGGAGAGGCAGGCGTTCCGCCCTTCGAGCACCGCCGCCTCGCCGAGAAGCGTCCCGATGGTGACCAGCCCCTGCCCGCCGACTCCGGCGAGCACGATGCCGATGAACCCGTTCCGCGCGTTCATGACCGCTCCCCCTTCCGCGCC
>LVBO01000414.1 GCA_001604435.1 Synergistales bacterium Syner_01 | reverse complement strand
GCTCTTCTGACGACGCTGTCGCCCGCACCCGAAGCATACCGTGCGCATTCGACAAAAACGCGACGCCCGTTCGAGGGGGCGTCGCGTTTCCTTTCCGCGGATGGGAAGTGCTTCTCGCCGAAATTACGTAACGAGCCGATCTCTCCCCTGATTTTTCGCCAGATAGAGTTTGCGGTCGACCTCCAGGATCATGTTCACCGGCGTATCGTGCACGGAGGAAAATTCCTCCAGCCCCGCGCTCAGCGTGAGCATCCCCCACGGGCAGGCGGAGTGCTCCATCTTCAACGAACGGACGGCGTCCAGGACGCGCCCCGCGATCTCCTTCGATGTTCCCGGGGACGGGGCGTTGAACAGGAGCATGATCTCCTCGCCGCCGTAGCGGTACACCCGGTCGTCGGGACGGACGCTCGCCGTCATCGCTTCGATGATCCGCTGAAGCGCCTTGTCGCCCGCCTCGTGCCCGTACGTGTCGTTGTACGGTTTGAAAAAGTCCACGTCGCAGAGCATCAGCGCGAAGCTCCCCTTCCCCCGCCGGGCCTGGTCGAAGGCGCGCTCCATGTCCCTGTCGAAGGCGCGCCGGTTGAAAGCCTTGGTCAGAGGATCGAGAAGGCTGAGTTCTTCGAGCCGTCTGTTCGCGGCGGCAAGCTCGCTCGTTCTGATCGCTATCTTCTCCTCAAGCAGCCTGCTCGCGTCCCGGATCGAACGCGCCATCTCGCGGAAGGCTCTGCCGAGCAGTCCGACTTCGTTCGGCGCACCGGCCAAAGCGTCGAATTCCTTGTCGTTCAACAGGGAGTAGTCTCCTTCGGTAATACCCTCGGACGCTCTTCGAAGCACGCCGATCGGTTCGGCGACGCTCCTGCGCAGCACGAGGACGACCACGGCCATAAAAGAGAGGAAGAAAAAAGCGCCCAGGAACAGGATGAGGCGGGCCGATTCATGCGCTTGTTCGAACAGCAGCCTCTTCGGATAGACCGTGACGAAGAGCCACTCGGGACCCGGAATCTTCATCGTTGCGAGGTAGTTCTCGCCGCGCTCGTCGTAGAG
>LVBO01000413.1 GCA_001604435.1 Synergistales bacterium Syner_01 | reverse complement strand
TTGGAAATCAGGGGGCTCGCGAAGAGCTACGGGAGAGTGGAGGTCCTGAAGGGGGTTTCGCTCTCTCTTTACGCCGGGGAGATTCTCGCCCTCGTAGGCGACAACGGCGCGGGCAAGTCGACCTTGATCAAGTGTCTGACGGGGACCGTTTCCCCCGACGGAGGTTCGATCCGTCTGGGCGGGAAAGACTTCGTCTCCCTCTCCCCCCGGCAGTCGATCGCGTCGGGGGTTTCCGCGGTCTATCAGGATCTCGCTCTCGTGGAGGAGCTCGACGTGGCGACGAATCTCTTTCTCGGCGCGGAACCCTTGAAGCTGGGGTTTCTCGTGGATCGTGCGCGGATGCACGAGGAGGCGGGCCGCAGGCTCGAAGAGCTGGGAATCTCGCTCCCTTCCACCCGCGCCCGGATCGCCGACCTCTCCGGAGGGCAGCGTCAGGCGGTCGCCATTGCCCGCGCGGTGGCGAGGACCATGACGAGGGAGCGCGGGGCCATCGTCGTCCTGGACGAACCCACTGCGGCCATGGGCGTCCGCGAAAGCGAACTTGTTCTCGGGATCGTCCGGGGATTGAGGGAGCGCGGGATGGCGGTGCTCTGCGTCTCCCACAACCTCCCGCAGGTCTTTCGGATCGCCGACAGAATATGCGTCCTGCGTTCCGGCGAGATGCTCTGGTGCGGAAGGACCGAAGACATTTCGATGAGCGGCGCGATCGCGTTGATATCCGGCGTTTCGCCCGCGGAGAGGGAAGACGGAGGCCCGGGGATTTGAACAGGCTTCCCCAGCCCTTCTGGATCGGCCTTTCGGTCGTCGCGCTCTCCATCTTCTTCTCGCGGCTTTCTCCCCGTTTCCTGAGCGGAGAGAACATCGTGAACATCATGGACCAGAGCAGCATCAACATCGTCGTCGCGGTCGGAATGACATTGGTGATCGCGTCCGCCGGAATCGATCTTTCAGCGGGCGGAAACGTGGCCGTCTCCGGAATCGTGATCGCCTCGATGATCAAGGCCGGTTTCGGCGTCGTTCCCACGGTAGTCGTCGCGCTGTTGACCGGAGCGATTCTTGGGCTGTTGAACGCGCTGCTCGTGGTGAAATTGAAGATCAACCCGTTCATGGCCACTTTCGCCATGATGAGCGTGCTCGGCGGCGGCGCGCTGATCGTCACGCAGGGCATTCCGATCTACGGCTTTTCACCGGATTTCTCATGGATCGGCAGAGGAAAGCTCGCCGGTTTCCCCGTCTCCGTGCTTGTGTGCGCCGTCGTCGTCTCGGCGGGAGTGTTCCTGACCCGCTTCACCAGACTGGGGATATACGTCGCCGCGCTCGGAGGGAACGAGGAAGCCCTGCGCCGGAACGGCGTGTCCTCGCACCTGTATAAATCCGCTCTCTACGTGCTGTGCGGAGCGTGCGCCGCGATCGCGTCGGTGATATTGACGTCGAAGCTGAACAGCGCGGAGCCGTTGGCCGGGGCGATGGTGGAAATGAACGCCATCGCGACGGTGGTTTTAGGAGGAACAAAAATCCGCGGAGGTTTTGCCCGCATCGAGGGGACCCTCCTTGCCGGAATTTTGATGGGGGTGATACGGAACGGACTTGTTCTTGCGGGGATTTCGTCGTACTACCAACAGTTCGTCACAGGGTTCATCATCCTTGCGGCGATTATTGTCTCGGAGCGTTCGAAGGAAGAAAAGGGGCGGAAACAATGAAAGGGGAGTTTCGGAAGATGAAGCGGTCTGCGGCGGGAAGTGTGTTGGCGTTGGTGCTTCTTTGGGGAATGGGTACGGCGGCCTTCGGCGCGATGAATCCGATGGTCGCGGAGTCGGTCGCGATGATCGAGTCGCAGCTGGGGGCGATCCCGGCGGACGGCGGCGGCAAGAAGATCGGCGTTCTGGTC
>LVBO01000412.1 GCA_001604435.1 Synergistales bacterium Syner_01 | reverse complement strand
GATACCGACGGCGCGATCACCGGCCTTGAAATCCTCTCCCTCTCGGAAACTCCGGGGCTCGGGTCCAACGCGGCGGAGGAACCCTTCCGCGAGCGCTTCAAAGGAGCGTCCGCGCCGCTGGCCGTAACCAAAAACACTCCGGGAGCCGGGGAGATCGAAGCGCTTTCGGGGGCGACCATCACCACGAAAGCCGTGGTCGACGGGGTGAACCTTGCCCTCGAACTCTTTTCGAAAGACCTGTCCCGAGCGATCGGGCGGGAAAAAGACGGCGCGCAGGCCGTCCCCGCAGGAGGCGAGACCGAATGAACGTGCTGCTTGAACGGCTCCGGGCCGGCATCCTCAAGGACAATCCGATCTTCGCGCAGGCCATCGGCATGTGCCCCACGCTGGCGGTGACATCGAGCGCCGGCAACGGACTCGGCATGGGGGCGGCGGTGCTCGCCGTGTTGCTCTGTTCGAACGCCGCCATTTCGCTGCTGCGCCGCGCCATCCCCAACACGGTGCGGATTCCGGCCTACATCGTCATCATCGCCGGGTTCGTCACCGTGGCGCAGTTCTGCATCGAAGCCTGGGCTCCGGAGCTGAACCGCGCGCTCGGGATCTTCATCCCCCTCATCGTGGTGAACTGCGTCATCCTCGGCCGAGCCGAGGCGTACGCCTCCAAGAAGGGGCTGTACGCATCCCTCTGCGACGCGCTGGGAATGGGGCTCGGCTTCGGACTCGCTCTGACGCTGCTCGGGGCGGTGCGCGAGATACTCGGCGCGGGGACGCTCTTCGGCCGCGTCGTCGTTCCCTCCGGCTTTCAGCCCGCGTTGATGCTCGCCATGGCGCCCGGGGCTTTCATCGCCCTCGGCGTGCTGCTGGCGCTGGTGCGCTCGCTGCGGATGCGGAAAACTCCGAAGGCGAAGGGCGCCGCAGAGCAACCGGCGGCCGGTCGTGCCGGACAAGAGAACAGCGCGGATGCCACGGGAAAGGGAACGGACCGCTCGTCCGCCGCGCGTGCAACCGCCGCCGACGGCTGCGGAGCCTGCGCCCTCGCCTGCCCGTTGGCGGGTCTCGTCCCGAACGCATCCGCAGGGAAGGAGGGGAAGGCGTGATGCGCTTTTTCGAGATTTTCCTGGCGTCGATGCTGGTGAACAATATCGTCCTCGCGAACTTCCTGGGGGTCTGTCCCTTCCTGGGGGTCTCCTCGCGCATGGCGACGAGCAAGGGCATGGGTTTCGCCGTTCTCTTCGTCTCCATGCTCGCCTCGTCCCTGACATGGCTCGTCAACTCCTTCATTCTCGTCCCGCTCGAGCTGGGCTACCTGACGACACTCTCCTTCATTCTCGTCATCGCGAGCGTCGTGCAGTTCGTGGAGATCGCGATGAAGAAGTTCCAGCCCGCCCTTCACCGGTCGCTCGGAATCTTCCTGCCGCTCATCACCACGAACTGCGCGGTGCTGGGAGTGGCCGTGCTGAACGTGCGCAACGAGTACGGCTTTTTCGGGTCGATGGTGCACACCCTCGGCGCGGCGGCGGGATTCATGCTGGCGCTCGTGCTTTTCGCGGGGCTGCGCGAACGGATGGCCGAGACGG
>LVBO01000411.1 GCA_001604435.1 Synergistales bacterium Syner_01 | reverse complement strand
TGCCGGCACATTTTTTCGTCTACGATGTGCTGGCACTCAACACCTAAGAAGCTCAGTCTTCAACGTGCGGCGCGACACTCGAATGAACCGAGCCGGGGGTTCGTACAGTTCGGCAGCATTTGCGGCGTCCCTCATTAAACAGACTTTAACTTTCGCAGCACACGGATATTTATTTTATTGTTCAATTATATCAAACAATAGAGCGGGAAAATAGAGGTGTTAGGATTTCTTTTTTCAAGAGATTATAACAAGCGCAAGAGGTGGTTGCTCAAAATATGGATACACAAACCCAATTGACTTCTCCGCCCGCTTTGCTATAGTCGGAGACATCGAAAGGGGGTGAGCGCATGCTTCTCGAAACGCTGCTGGAGGAAAGGACGTCTTCGGAACCGCCTACCCCTAATGCTTCCTCGCACACGCACTCGGAACAAGCATCTGAAAAGGAACGAACCTCGAAGAAAAAATCGCAGCTCGGGCAGTTCTTTACGCCCGCGTCCGTCGCCTCTTTCATGGCCGGACTTTTTACGCCGGGAAGCGACGAGCATTGCCGCCTTCTCGACGCAGGCGCCGGGGAAGGCGCTCTTTCCGCCGCGTTTTTAGAACGATGCTCCTCTGGAGATCTGCCTTTCAAGCGCGTGGAGGTCGACGCCTTCGAAGTTGACCGCTCTCTGCACCCATGTCTGACGCTGAGACTTGCCGACGCCTGTGCGGACCTGGACGCCAAGTTCACCGTGCACGGGCGGGATTTCATTCTCGCCGCGACGGAGTGGCTCTCCGGAAATCTCTTTGCCGAACCCCTCCCCGGATACACGCACGCGATCCTGAATCCGCCGTACAAGAAGATACGAAGCGACTCGGAGCATCGTCTGGCCCTCAGGCGCGCCGGAATCGAGACCGTCAATCTCTACTCGGCCTTCGTCGCGCTCTCGCTCGCGCTTCTCGAAGATCACGGACAGCTCGTGGCCATTATTCCGCGCAGCTTTTGCAACGGTCCGTACTACCGGCCCTTCAGAAAATTTCTTCTGGAGTACGCCGCGCTGCGCCGCATTCATCTCTTCGATTCCCGCGCCACCGTCTTCAAGGAGGACAGCGTGCTCCAGGAAAACGTGATACTGCATCTCGAACGAGCAGGAAGGCAGGGGCCGGTGGCCGTATCGACCTCGACCGACGACGGCTTCGCCGATATGACGGTTCGGGAGCATCCGTTCGAGCGGGTCGTGATGCCTGACGATCCGGAGCAGTTCATCAACGTGCCCACGTCCTCCGGCCTGAATCGTATCGAACTGTGCGACGGAATACGCTCCTCCGTGGACGATCTGAAAATCAGCATTTCGACAGGTCCCGTGGTCGACTTCCGGCTCAAAGAATACCTGCGCGAAGCCCCTTCGCCGGATTCGGTCCCATTGCTCTATCCGTGCCATTTCAACGGAGGCGTCATCGAATGGCCGAAGAGCGGCATCAAGAAGCCGAACGCGATTCAGTACGGCGACGACACGCGGAAGTGGCTCTATCCGAACGGCTACTACTGCGTCGTCCGACGTTTTTCATCGAAAGAGGAGAAGCGGAGAATAGTGGCGAACGTGGTGGAACCGGGCGCGTTCGCGGGAGCGCCGATGCTGGGATTCGAGAATCATCTCAACGTCTTCCACGACGCAAGAAAAGGGCTGTCCCGCGAGTTGGCGTTCGGGTTGGCGCTCTTTCTGAACTCGACTGCCGCCGACGAATACTTCCGTCGTTTCAACGGACATACACAGGTGAACGCTACCGATCTCAGGCTGATGAAATATCCGTCCCTCGAAATTCTAGTATTGCTTGGAGAGCTGGCTGTAAAAAAGAGCGGCGCCTGCATCGCGCAGCGGGAAATCGACAGTCTCTTGGAGAGCGTGCTGTCATGACGAGCGGAGAAGATCGCATCAAAGAGGCGCTGTTGTTTCTGGCCTCTCTGGGGTTGCCTCGCGCCCAGCAGAATGATCGCTCGGCTCTTTGTCTGCTTGCGCTGCTTGATCTGCCTCCGCAAAAGGCATGGAGAGAGGCGCGCGATTCGTTGATCGGCGTCACGCCTATTATGGACTGGGTGAGGGAGAATTACCAAAAGGAGTATGCGCCGAACACCCGTGAAACTTTTCGCCGTCAGACGATCCATCAATTCATGCAGGCCGGGATAGTCGTACAGAATCCAGACGGCCCGGAGCGATCGGTGAACAGCCCGAAAACCGTATACCGGATAGAACCTTCGGCTTTGGAGCTTGCGCGTACCTTTGACACGAAGGCTTGGCGCAAGAGGCTGGCACGGTTTCTTTCCGAACAAGAGACTTTGGTCGCCCGGTATGCGAAGAATCGCGAACAGAATCGCATCCCCGTTCAGATCGCGCCTGGAACGAGCATCACGCTCAGCCCCGGAGAACACAGCGAGCTGATACGTGCGATCATCGAAGAATTCGGCCCTCGTTTCGCGCCCGGCAGCGTCTTGATCTACGCCGGAGACACCGGGGACAAGACCGGATACTTCGACATGGACCGCTTGTCCTCGCTGGGCGTCGATGTCGACATTCACGGGAAGATGCCGGATGTCGTTCTCTATTTCCCTGAGAAAAACTGGCTGTTGCTGGTCGAATCCGTTACAAGCCACGGTCCGGTGGACGCGAAACGCCACGAGGAGCTGACGAACCTGTTTTCGGGAGCGAAAGCCGGTCTGGTCTACGTGACCGCTTTCCCGAACCGATCTATCATGGCCCGTTTCCTCGGTGAAATCTCCTGGGAGAGCGAAGTCTGGGTCGCCGACGCGCCGTCGCACCTGATTCACTTCGACGGCGAGCGATTTCTCGGGCCGTACCAGTAAAAAGGAGACGCCGGGTCATGCGACGAGATGTAAGAACTTCCGGGGGCTTTATTCCGAAACCGATACAACCACACCGTCATGCCGGTCAACTCTTTTGAAAACTACCCGATGAGCTGGAAGCCTCGGCGGACGGACGACGGGGAACCGTTGTATCTGATGATCGCGCGGCAACTGGAGAGCGACATCCGGAACGGCGACCTGTTGCCGGGGACGAAACTGCCTCCGCAGAGAGAGCTTGCCGACTACCTCGACGTAAACGTAAGCACCATTTCGAGGGCGTTCGGAATATGCTCGCGGAAGGGGCTGCTCGGCGGCACGGTGGGAAGCGGCACCTTCGTCGCCTACGATGCGCTTGCGAACATCAACGTCACGCCTCAGGACGAGGGCGGCGCGATCATCGAGATGGGCTCGGTGATGCCGGAGCGCACTTCGTACGAAGAGATATCGGCGGTTCTGAAAAAAATGCTCTCGGAGCCGGATTTCGGCAGGTTCCTGCACTATGGAGCGGCGGCGGGGAGCCTCTGGCAACGGGAAACCGCCGTCAGGCTGCTCCGGAAAACCGGATGCGAAACGACGGAAGACAGGCTGCTTCCGGCCAACGGCGGGCAAAACGCGATAGCGGCCATCGTGGCGGGCCTCTTTCGCCCCGGAGACTGTATCGGCGTCGATCCGATGACGTATCCCGGAATGAAAAGCGTCGCGAAGCTGCTGGGCGTCAGGCTGATTCCGATCGGACAGGAAGGGGGCGAAATCTGCGAAGAGAGGTTGATCCACGCCTGCGACAACGCGAAAATCAAAGCCGTGTACATCATGCCCGACTATCAGAATCCGACGACGCACACGATGTCCGACGAAGGGCGGGAGATGATCGCCCGAACGGCGAAAGAGCGCGATCTTCCGATAATCGAGGACGCCATTCACAGTCTGCTCGCCCCTCGCCCCAACCAATCCGTGGCTTCGCGGGCGCCGGAACATACCGTCCATATCGCCAGTCTTTCCAAGACGGTCTCTCCCGGATTGCGGCTCTGCTACATAGCGACGCCTCCTAGATACAAAGACGCGCTCTCCGATTC
>LVBO01000410.1 GCA_001604435.1 Synergistales bacterium Syner_01 | reverse complement strand
GGGAGAAGGATTCGAACCTTCGTAGACGGTGTCGGCAGATTTACAGTCTGCTGCCTTTGACCACTCGGCCATCCCACCACGTGATTGTCAAGCTGGAGCCGGCACCCGGACTTGAACCGGGGACCTGCTGATTACAAGTCAGCTGCTCTACCAACTGAGCTACACCGGCTCAACGAAGGTATATTATAGCGGGTGAAACGGAGATGTCAACCGTTGAGGGTCGAAAAAAGATTTTTTTCCTCTTCTTCTCCGCGAAGCCGGACCTTCGGAAGCCACTCCGGATGTTCATCGCGGAGCCAGGCCGTCATTTCTTCACGGACAAGGCAGCGAAGATCCCATGCGGAAGAGCCGTTGGCGGCGCTCATCAACGCCCGGATTTCCAGTGAACGCTCGCCGCAGTCGGTCACCTGAAGCGCTTTGGCCTTGCCGTCCCACAGCGGCGTCGATCCGAGTATCGTAAAAAACCGCTCGCGGAGTTTTTCGACTTCCGCCGAAAAATCGACGCGGAAGTATGCGGTGGCGATAAGATCCGCCGAGATGCGCGTCCAGTTCTGGAACGGACGCTCCAGAAAGTAGGTCGTGGGCAGCACCAGCCGCCGCAAGTCCCACAGTCTCAGAACGACGTACGTGAAGGAGATCTGTTCGACGCGCCCCCACTCCCCCTCCGCGACGACCACGTCGTCGATGCGGATCGGCTGGGACACCGCGAGCTGAATGCCCGCGAGGATGGTGGCGACCGTCTTTTGCGCCGCAAAGCCGACGACGATTCCGACGACGCCTACCGAGGCCAGCAGCGACGTCCCGATGCGCCGGAAGTCGTCGATGCTGAGCAGGACGATCGAAAATGCGAGGAAGACGATTAGCGTCAGAAGAAGTCGCTTGAAGATGACGAACTGCGTCTGAAACTTTCGCGCATGGAGATTGTCCGCGACCGAGACATCGAAGTATTTGCGGAAGACGATCTCCATGAGGAACACCGCGCCGATGGAAAGCCACGCGGCCGAGGCTACAAGGTAGATTTTCGCGCTGCGCAGCAGAAAACGCGAAACCTCGGGCGAGAATCCCTTTTGCAGCAGCGGCAGCAACGCTATGAGGAAAAGGGCCGCAGCGGTCGAAAGCAAAGGGAACAGAAGGCTTTTCCGAAAATCGACTCTGGTGATGTGCCGTATCATGAGCATCCTCCTTTCGGAATCCCTTTCATTCTACACCAAGCTTCCCGTAGCTCACATCTTCAAAAAACCCTCTCCGCTTCGGCGACGTACATGGCGATTCCGGACTCTTTGACGTAGGGATCTTCGTTCAAGGCGTCGAATCGGCGCTTCAGCTCCTCGACGGTCTCGTCGGAGCAGAGAAACTGCAACGCCCAGTTCTTTCCCGGGAAGACGGCGTCGTCCCAGCGTGTCCTGTTCCCCCGGTTGTCCTTCCCCAGCACGTTCCTCCACACGCTGTAAAACTCTATGCCCGCCGCGTCGAGTATCTCGCCGATCTCCGCGGCGAGCGTTTCGCTGCAGTGGAGCCATACCATCTTCATCGTTCGTTCACCGCCTCCGCGAAGCGTCCTTTTCTTCGTATTTTTTCCTCGAAGAAGCTGTACATGACCGGAACCAGCAGCAGTGTGATCAGGGTTGAGACGACAAGCCCCCCCATGACGGAGACGGCGAGCGGCTTCCAGACCTCGGAGCCGATCGCGTTGCTCACTGCCATCGGCAGCATGCCGAAGAAAGTGGTGAGCGTGGTCATGAGAACGGGCCGAAGACGTCGTCCCCCCGCTTCGACAAGCGCTCTTCGGAGACGGGTTCCTCTCGCTCTCAGAAGATTCACGTAGTCCACGAGGACAATGGCGTTGTTCACCACGATACCGACGAGCATCACGACGCCCAGCATCGCCTGGAGCGAGATGTAGAGCCCGGTGAGCAGAAAGGCGAAGGCCACGCCGGTAAGGGCGAACGGGATGCTGAACATGATGACGAACGGGTCCAAATATGCCTCGTACTGCCCCGCCATGACCATGTAGACCAGCAGAACGCCGAGGAGGACGAGCAGGGCCATCTGCTGGAACGCCTCCGATTGTTCGCGTATCTGCCCGCCGAACTCGATGGCGACTCCCTGGGGAATGTCGAGCGTTTCCACAATCTTGCGGGCGTCCGCGGTGATCTCTCCGAGAGAGCGGCCGTGGACGTTGGCCTCGACAATGACGTAGCGCTGCTTGTTCTTTCGCTGGATCTCCGGCGGCCCCATGGTATCCTCGAACGCCGCGAGCGTGGAGAGGCGCGCCGGTTTCCCCGTCGCGGAGGGGACCATCAGACGGTCGAAGATATGCCGCGAATTGCGCTGCTCCTCCCTGAGACGGAATCTGATGGGAAAGTCGTCCTCTCCCTCCCAGTACTTCTCCGTCGTTTCGTGCCCGTAGAAGTAGGTCCGAAGCGTCCCGGCCACGGATGCGGTGGAGACGCCGAGCATGGCCGCCTTCTCGCGGTCGACGTCGACGCGTATCTCGGGTCTGCTCTGTTTCTGGCTGAGACTGACGTCCACCGTTCCGGGAATGGAGCGCACGATCCGTTGAATCTCTTCCGCGACGTCGACCACCTTCTTGAGATCGTCTCCGTAGACCTCTATGTTCAGCGGTTTCGAGCCCAGAAACATCGCCTTGATGGGCGACGAGACCAGCACGTTCATCTTTTCTATGCCGGGCTGCGTCCGCAGCCATGCGCGAAGCTCCTCCCCTATTTCGAACGCCGTTCGTTTCCGTTTCCCCTTGTCGACGAGCTTCAGCCCGACATTGCCGATGTTCGGCCCTGCCTGCTGGCCGACTGCCGCGGAGAACCCCTTCTCATCCCGCCCGTCGTACCCATAGATGTTCGTGGCCTCCGGAACCGTCTTTCGAGCGTGCTCTATGGTCCGGAGCAGGAGCGCGTCGGTTTCGTCGATCCTCGTCCCTTCCGGAAGCGTCAGGGTAATCGTGATCTCGCCCGTATCCGGATCTGGGGAGAGCTCCGTGCCGATGAAGCGGAAGCCGGTCACTGTCAGCGCGAGCAGCGTCAGCGCGGTGAAGAGCACTTTTTTCCGGTTCGAGAGGCTCCACTCGAGAAGTTCCTCGTACCCCCTCTCCAAACGTCCGATGATTTTGTCCGAGAAACGGTGAATGAACAGACGATCCTCCTCCCTCCGGAAAAAAACGCTCGCCATCATGGGGATGAAGGAGAGGCTGACGAAGAGAGACGCCGTCACAGCCACCACCATGACGACCGTGAGCGACGAGAAGAAGACGCCGACAAGCCCGCGGATGAAGGCGAGCGGAAGCAGCACCACCACCGTGGTAAGCGTCGAGGCGATCATCGCGGACTGTACTTCGCCGGTTCCGACGATGCTCGCGACGTTCTTCCTCGCCCCCTTTTCGAGGTGGTGAACGATCTGGTCGGTGGCGACGATGCAGTTGTCCACGACCATGCCGCTCGCCATTGCGAGCGCGGAGAGCGTGAAGATGTTGATCGTGTAGTCCAATTCTCCCATCAGGATGAAGGTGATGACGAGGGAAAAGGGGATGGCGCCGCAGACGATGAACGCGGCGGAGAGCCGTTTCAAGAAGATCCATGTCACGGCGATCACAAGGACTATCCCCACGAGAAGCGACCGCGACAGATTGTTTAT
Source organism: Synergistales bacterium Syner_01 (assembly GCA_001604435.1). GTDB lineage: Bacteria > Synergistota > Synergistia > Synergistales > Aminobacteriaceae > JAAYLU01. The sequence continues at coordinate 775 of LVBO01000410.1, read as the reverse complement.
GGAGTTCAGGATGAACTCCGATGTGTTCATGCCTATGTGATAGTCGACATCCGCTGGGAACTCTTTTATTTTCAACTCTTCCAGCCGCGCGAGCACCGCCCGGCTCACCTCGACGGTGTTGGCGTCGCTCGTCTTGAGGATCGCCATGATAACGGCCCGCTCGTCGAAATGGTAGCCTTGAATATCGGGGTCTTTGTAGGTATCCACAACTTCCGCCACATCGTCGAGGTGGACGAGCGCGCCTCCGGCCGCCCCGACGACGGTTCGGCCGATCTCGCCGACGGAGGTGAACCGTCCGGGAACGCGGATATAGTACTCCGTCCCCCCTTCTTTCAAGGAGCCTGCGGGTATATCGAGATTCTCCCTCTCGACCGCGGCGATGATGGAGGTCATAGGGATGCTGAACGCCTCCAGCTTCTCCGCGTCGATACGTATCTGAACCTCCCTCTGGTCGCCTCCGTAGACAAGCACCTGCCCCACTCCGGGAATGCGGGAGATATTCTCGACGACCACGTTCTGCGCAAAGTGATGCAAGCCCTCGAAAGAGCGCTTCGCGGTGAGGGAGAGCGTGAGGAAGGGGATTGTCCCCGAGGTGATGCGCAGCAAAATCGGTTCTTCCGCATCGGAGGGGAGGTCGCGCTTCGCGAAATTGACGGAATCCCGGATATCCCCCATCTTGACGTCGAGATCCTCTCCCCACTTGAACTGGACGGTGACCACGGAGATGTTGTCCATCGACTTGGAGAATATTTTGTCCACGCCTTCGATGAGCGAG
>LVBO01000409.1 GCA_001604435.1 Synergistales bacterium Syner_01 | reverse complement strand
AAGCCGAGAACGTTGAGGCGGATCGTTCCGTGCCCGACGAACGAGCCGACGTTCACGCCGAGTTTCTGCTCGCCGAGCGCGTCGAGATACTCCCCGAAAGAGCGCCAGTTCCACCGGGGAGTCGCTCCCGCCATGATGAAGCCTGTGTACGAACTCAACAGCTCCACCTTTTCCTCCGTGATCGGGGCCGCGCTGATCCCGCATTGCCCGATCATGATCGTGGTCACTCCCTGCTTCAGTTTCGAGGCGGCCGCGGGCTCCTTCAACAGCAAAAAATCGTTGTGCGTGTGCATGTCGATGAAGCCGGGAGCAAGCACACAGTCTCCCGCGTCGACCACCGACGCGGCGGCGATATCCTCGGGCAGCACGCCCGCATACTCTATCTTGCCGTCCCGTACCGCCACGTCGCCCCGAAACCACGGGGACCCCGTCCCGTCGACTATGCGCGCATTTCGTATAACCAGATCAAACGCCGACACTCTCGCACCTCCGAATTCTCTCGGTCGTAGTGACTCCCGTCCGTACCCGCCGTCCCGTCCCGGGGGAGGCTCCGAATTCGTCGTCCATCACCACGGTCCGACCGTCTCGATCCCCAGCATGTAGGTAGGAAGCCAGCAGGAGATCGCCGGGACGAATGTAGTCAGCAGAAGGACGGGGATGCCGACGAGAAGAAGAAACAGCATCATCGGCTTCACCAGCCGAATATACTTCACGTCCGCGAGCCGCGACCCTACGAACATCGAGATCGCGAAGGGCGGCGTCACAACCCCCAATCCGATATTCACGATGACGATCGCCCCGAGCTGGATGAGATTCACGTCGAGCTGTCGGATGAGCGGAAGGATGATCGGCACGGCGAGGATCATGATGGGCGCCCCGTCGATGAACATGCCCAGAATGAGCAGGAAGACGTTCATCATGATCAGGATCATCACCTTGCTCTGGAACAACCCGAGGACGACCTCGGCCACGGTCTGGGCCACTCCCTCGCGGATCAGCAGCCTGGTGAAGACCGTCCCCGTGGCGATCATCAGGTTGATCATGCCCACGGTGAGGACTGCGGTGTAAATAGCGGCCCAGAAGCGCTTCATCGTCAGATCGCGGTAGATCAGAAAGCCTACGAACAGACAGTAAACCACGCCGATGGCTCCAGCTTCGTTCGGCGTAAAGAAACCGCCGTAGATACCCGCCAGAATGATGCCGGGGGCGCCGAGAGCCGGTATAGCCGACCATGTGGCGGAGAAGAGTTCCTTTCTCCGGAGCGCGGGCTCCATCAGGGGAGGCGTCTTCGACTCGTCGATGTACTTCCGGCAGATGAGGTGATTGACGATCATGTACCCGGCGGCGAGAAGAAGTCCGGGGAAGACCGTCGCCAGAAACATCGCCGCGACGGACTGCTGCGCGATGAGGCAGTAGATCATCGCGGGAACGCTCGGCGGGATCAGGTACCCCAGAAAGCTGCACGAGCAGAGCACGGACGTGGTGTAGACCCTGTTGTATCCGTACCGTTCGAGCTGCGGGACGAGCAGCGGAATGAGCGCGGAGATGACCGGCAGGGAGGATCCGGTGAGCGCGCCCATGATGACGGAAGCGATGATCGCCACGACGATGAGGCCGCCGCGGAGCTTCCCGACCAGCGCGTAGGAAAACCGGACGATCCTTTCCGCAAGGCCGGCTTGGGCGATCAGAGAACCGGCAAAGATAAAGAAGGCGATCCCCATCAGAATATAGTTGTTGATGGAGTGATAGAACGTCCCGGCGATAAAGCCGAGCGATTGGTCGAGCCCCCACAGACCGACGATCGTGCTGCCGAGAAATCCCCATCCGAGAGGCACGCCGACAGCGATGACCAGAATAAAAGCGACGAGCGCCGCTACGATGCCGAACTCCATAAGCCTACTCCCCCTTCGTCTGCGCCGCGCATTCCGCAGACGCGCTCTCCGCAACCCGGCCCGTTTCGGAGATCTTTCCGAAACCGACGATCACGTTATACGCCAGATGGAGAAAGCTGAGACACATCGTGGCGAAAAGACTTTCCATCAGCCAGCTCTCGTTGAACCAGCGCACGAGATTGCCCGGCTGGGGGAAGCGATAGGCGTCCACGGCGAAATCCCACGCCGGAATAAGGAAAAGGCCTATCGTGATCATGCAGACGATCCGCGTGCAGAGCACGTAGATCGCCCGCCCCTTGGGCATGTTCGCGAAGACTTTGTCGATCAGCATGTCCACGCTTGTGTGGCCGTCGTCCCGCGTCGTCACCACGATGGCGAAAAAGACGAAGAAGATGAAGACGAAGAGCGAGAAGTCGTTGATCCATCGTATGTTCAGGCGCAGCCAGAAGCGGTTGAGCACCTGAAAACTAATCATGAACGTCGTCCCCAGAAGCCCCAGAGTACAGAGTATGTTCTCCAGAATGGCGACGAAAGAGAAAAGCTTCTTGAAAAACGCTCCCATTGCACAACCTCCCCGTATCGCACGAATAGC
>LVBO01000408.1 GCA_001604435.1 Synergistales bacterium Syner_01 | reverse complement strand
GAGGGAAGGGGCGGCGGGGTATCCCGCCGCCCCGATACCTACCCCCTGAACCACCGTATAAGCCACGATATTCCCGCGACGCCCGCCGCGGCGAGGAACACAAGAATTCACGGAGGACACGCGAAACCGCGGGAGATATTCTTCTTTTCATCCACTCTCATCACCCCCTAGGGGTATTGTAGCATAGGTGGAGCTGATTCCCCGGCGTCGGAGAAAGAGCGTTATCTGCCAGAAACCGGTTTTTTGCCTGTGATGACGGCGCCGGCGAGCGCTCCGTTGATTTCGCTCCGCTCCTCGGCGGTGAGTTCGGGGAAGGCCATCGACGCCAGAGCGTCCGGGACGGCGTATATCTTCCCGCGCCGGATGTCTACCTGTTCGAAGCCGGCTTCCTGCATTTTTTCTCCATACTCCTTTTCGAGGAGCGCTCCGGAAATGCACCCGGACCATGCGGCGAGGTTCTTCACGGCTCTTTCCGTCACAGGACGCAAAAAGACCGTATCGGAGACGCAAAAACGTCCGCCGGGCCGAAGCACGCGGAACGCCTCTTTCAGGACTTTCTCTTTATCGGGAGAGAGGTTGATGACGCAGTTGGAGATCACGACGTCGACCGAATTATCCTCCAGAGGCATCTCCTCGATGTACCCCTTGACCAACGCGACGTTCTCGAGGTCCTTCAAGTTTTCAGCCGCTGTCGACAGCATTTCGTCCGTCATGTCGAGCCCGATGACTTTGCCGCGAGACCCGACGGCCTCGGATGCCAGAAAGAGATCCAAACCCGCGCCGCTTCCGAGGTCGAGAACGGTTTCTCCAGGCCGGATGTTCGCTTCGGCTATCGGGTTGCCGCACCCGAACGACTGGTCAGCCATCTGTTCCGGGGTTTTTTCAAGAACCTCGCTTTCGTAATTGCCCTTCGTCATACTGAAAATATCGGCGCTCCCCGCACCGGAGCAGCAACCTGGCGCGCCGCGACAAGAAGATGCGTTTCGTATCGCCTTTGCATACCGTTCTTTTACGTAGTTCCGGATTTCGTCCACAGCATGTCCCTCCTGACTTTTATGTTTTGCCGGAATCCTTGAGACAGCATTGCAGCTTTTCCCGAACCCGCTCTCTTCCGTTCTCCGGGGAGAACGAACCGTCCGCGGAAGCTGTCACCCATTGAAGCAAGAGTGGATGTATCGCTCGAGCGGGGGCGTAGTAGACCCACTTTCCGCGTTTCTTCGATTCAATCAGACCGGCGGAGCATAAAATGCCCATGTGCCGGGATGTTGTCGCTGCGGAAAGCCCCAATACTTCGGCAATCTCGCAGACGCATAATTCGCCGGTTCCGAGAAGCGTCAGAAAAGCCTTCAATCGATGGGATTCTCCGAGCGCTTTCATGATACGCAGCATAGATTCCATGAATTCCTCCCGCCGTTTATAATTAGATGTTTGTGCAAATAACGAGATAATGATATGCTGTTTCCCGTCTTCTGTCAATTCTCTGTGCTTGCTTCGAATTCGCGCACGGAAGAGGTGTTGCGCACGTTTTTTCTCTTGTGGACGTACGATGAGAAGCAGTACGGAAGAATGAAATCCGGGGCGGTTTTCCTACCCGTCCGTAAATCCGCTTTTCTCAGACGATCTGGCGCTGTGGAAATCTCTTTGATAATATACTCTGCATACTGCACGCCGTTGTCGTGCTGCGGCGCATTGCTCTCGACTCGTTCTTCGAAGCGCATGAAATGAAAGGGTGAGTGCTCCATATGACGTTGATTTTGTACCTCATTGCGGGAGGGTGCCTGTTTGCCTCCGCACTCTTCAGCCGGGAGAAGACTGTGAAATCGCTGAAAAAGGCGTGGAAGAGCTTCGTCAATATAGTCCCGGCCTTTTTCGCGGTGTTGCTTCTCGTGTCATTTTCGGTAGCGTTTCTGCCGGAGCGCGTCATCGCTTCGCTCATCGGTGAGGAGAGCGGTGTCATCGGCCAAATTCTCGCCTCGGTTTTCGGGTCGCTGACGCTGATTCCCGGCTTCATCGCCTTTCCGATGGCGAAGATCCTCGTGGAAAGCGGGGCGGGGATCGCGCAGACGGCGGTCTTCGTCTCCACGCTCATGATGGTAGGGGTGGCCACGGCGCCCCTCGAGGCCTCTTTCTTCGGCTGGAGGGCGACGATCCTGCGGAACGGCATGGCGTATTGCTACTCCTTCGTCGTCGGGTACGTCGTATGGACGGCGGTGACGGTATGACGGTATGAGCGCTCGGGAGGTTCTCCACCGCTGGCGCTCTACGCTGATCTCTTTGCTTGTCGTGCTTCCCCTTGGCGTGTGGAGGCCGGAACTCGGGAAGAGCGCGCTGCTCCTTCTCGGGGAGAACATCCTGATGGTCATGGGGATTCTGCCCCCCGTCTTCATTCTTCTAGGACTTTTCGACACCTGGGTTCCGCGGGAGAGGGTGGCTCCGCACATGGGCGAAGATTCGGGGCTGAAGGGGACGACGCTCTCCGTACTCCTCGGAGCGTGTTCCGCAGGGCCTCTCTATATCGCTTTTCCCATCGCCGAAGTGATGCTGCGCAAGGGGACGAGTTTGCGCAACGTCTTTGTCTTCATCGGCGCGTGGTCCACGATGCGCATCCCGATGATCCTCTTCGAGGTTCAGAACCTCGGCGCCGTCTTCGGGCTCACCAGGTATTTCGTCTCGCTTGTCGGGATTCTCACCATGGCTCTTCTCCTGGACAGAATGCTGACCGAAACAGAAAAGAGCTCCATTGGAGAGCGCTTTCGGGCGGAGTAAACTCGGCGGCATCACGACGGTGACGGTTTTTACGTAATTGCGCATAGCGAAAAAGAGACCTCCGGATGTACAATAAAGAGATTACAGACAAGCATATACAGAGTGGAGAATCGTTTTTCTTCGCAGCCGCAAGGGGGACGCCATGTTTTTATTGAGGAAAGCAAATGTGTTGTTCTGGATTCTTCTTCTTGCAGGAGCACTCGGTTTCCTGGGGTATCGGGTTGTTGCGCCTTCGGGGGCTCAGCAGCGAATCCCGCCCCCTTCCGCGGGAATCACGGTGACCGTCTACGAAGTGCAGCCTCGCCTCTGGGAGATCTGGCGCAGCTTTTTCGGGACGGTTCGCTCCGCGCAAGTTCAGAAAGTAACGTCTCAGACGCGCGAGGTCATCGAGGAGATCAATGTCGAGATCGGCGACAGCGTGAAGAAGGGAGATGTGCTCATTTCCCTCGCCGGGCAGAGCCAAATGGCGTCGCTGAGCGCCCGGCAGGCAGCCTATGACGACGCCAAAGCCCGTTATGATCGTCTGCAAAGCCTCTTCCAGGCGGGGGGAACATCGAAACAGGAGCTGGACAAGGCGAACGTCGCCGTCCAAGAAGAAGCCGCCAAGCTTCGGGACGCCAGGACGACCGTCTCCCGTATTCAGATCCGCTCGGCCCTCAACGGAATCGTCGTCCGGAGGAACGCCGAGCGGGGGGAATTCGCCGATTCGGGACGCGAGCTGCTGGCGATCGCCGACTTCGACCGTCGCGAGGTGGAGATGCTCATCTCCCCCACCATACGAGGGCTCATACGCCCGGGTATGGATGTGCAGGTCAATGCGCCCTGGGGCGGACAGACCATGGGAAAAATCTTCCGGATGGATCCCGAGGCGGACCCGGCGACGGGGTTCTTCCGGGGAATCGTCCGCCTTCCGCCGGAGTGTACACTCATTCCGGGCGATTATGTGCGGATGGAGGTCCGGATGGTGCACAAGGAGGGGACCCTTGCCGTTCCCTATGAATCCATACTCCGCGAGGACGGGAAACCGTATGTGTTTGTCCTCGACGGGGACAATGCGGTTCGCCGTGAGATCGTCGCGGGCGAAGGGAGCGGGGGGTACGTCGAAATCTCCTCCGGACTTGCGCCCGGCGATAAGGTCGTCAAGATCGGCGCCGGGAGTCTCTACGAAGGCGCCAAGGTCGTCGTCACCAACGGCGCGCTGCGAACCGGCGGCGGCCAAGGCGGACGCCCGAAAGCGACGGAAGCGGGGCCGGAGAGCCCCGATAGAACCGGAGAGAAATAGATGGGGATCATCGGCATTTCGATCAGGCGCCCGGTCCTGACCCTGGTCATCGTCATCCTTGCGGTGCTGCTCGGACTCGCGGGCATGCGGGGGATGGGCATAGCGTTGCTTCCCCGCATCGAAGTCCCGTTCGTCTCGGTGGTGACGCAGTATACGGGAGCGGGTCCCGAGGACATGGAAACCCTCGTCTCCAAGCCGCTCGAGGATGCCATCAGCCAGGTGCAGGGAGCCCGCAGGATAGAAAGCACTTCGCTGGAAGGGCTCTCCTATGTTTTCGTGGAGTTCGACATGGAGGTGAATCTCTCCGACGCCGCGCTCGACGTTGCGAACCGCGTCAGAACGGTAACCCTTCCGGAGGATGCCGACGAACCTGTCGTCAGGAAGTTCGACATCAATGCGCGCTCGTTCATGTCCATCGTGTTTACGTCGACGCTCCCCCCGCAGAGGGCGTACGATATTCTGGAGGACAGGGTGCAGCGGCAGCTTTCCCAGGTGATCGACGTCGCCGACGTCTCCCTTGAAGGCGGACTGACCCGGGAGATCCACGTAGACCTCGACCCCGTGGCGCTCGGCAGTCTCGGCCTGAGCATCCGCCAGGTGACCAATCTTTTGAAGAGCGGCAACTACAGCTCTCCTTCCGGGCGTATTTCTTTGGGAGACCAGGAGTCCATACTTCGCGTGGTGGGGGAGTCGGCCACGGTGCGCGAGTTGGAGGAGCTGCAGATTCCCCTCGCCAAAGGCGTTTCGGTGCGTTTGGCGGATATCGCCACCGTGACGGACTCCACAGCCGAGGTGCGCCGCCTTGCCCGCTATAACGCAAGGGATTCCTTCATCATCTCCCTCACCGCGGTTCCCGACGGAAACGTGGTCCGTGCGAGCAGGGCCGCCAGGACGATGCTCGACGAAATTCTCCCGACGCTTCCCCCCGGCTTCTCGATGGCCATTCCGTTCGACGACGGCGAGTTCATCGCCGATTCCGTCTGGAACGTCTTCCGCGACATGATCGTCGGCACGCTGCTGACTGGGTTGATTCTCTTTCTCTTTTTACGCCGCCTTTCGGTGACGCTGCTGGTGGGAATCGTCATGCCGACCGCCATCGTCGCCACCTTCATGCCGATGGTGCTGGCCCGCTATACGCTCAACATGATGACGACGCTCGGCCTCGCCATCTCCACCGGCGTTCTCGTGAACAACTCCATCCTCGTCATCGAGAACATCATACGGTACCGGGAGATGGGATACAATCCGCTGGACGCCGCGGAACGCGGAACGAAGGAGATCGCCGTCGCGGTGCTTTCGACCACCGCGACCAATCTTGGGGTATTCGTGCCGATCGCGCTCGCCGGCGGTCGTATGGGGCAGATGTTCAATCCGTTCGCCATGACGGTGGTCTTCTCGACCCTCTTTTCTCTCTGGGTCGCGTTGACGTTCACGCCGATGCTCGCGGCCCGTATCGGCAGGTCCGAAGGGCCGTCCCGACCGAGCCGCGTCCTGACGGGCTGGTGGCAGTGGCTCTACCAGGGGTTCGACGATCTGCACCATGTGTTGGTGCGAGGCGCGGTCCGCTTTCCGATCACTACAATCCTTCTCTTCGGCGCTCTCTGCACGGGGGCGATCATGCTTGCGGGGCGTATCGGGTTTCAGTTCTTTCCTTCCGCGGACGAAGGACAGGTCACCATCAGCATGGAGACCTCGGCCTCCGCTTCTTTGTCGATGACGGATCGTTTCGTGCGGCAGGTGGAGCAGCACGTTCTGACGCTCCCGCACGTCTCGGGCGTCAATGCGGTGATCGGTGGCGGAGGGTCGAGATCAGGGTTGAACCGGGCCACGATGCGTATCTATCTTGAGGACACCCCCGACAGACCCTCCAGTTTCGCCTTTGCGGCGCCTCTCCGCCCGCTTCTTGCCTCGCTTCCGGATATGAAAGCGAGCGTCACCGCAGGAGGAGGGCGCGGGGGAGTGCGCGGCAAACCGATACAGGTGGTTGTCCGCGGCGAGGAGGTCGACGCGCTGAACGATCTCGCCATGAGGGTGATGGAGGTTCTCCGGGGCATCGACGGCGTGGTGGACGTGGACCTCGACTGGCGGACCGGACGCCCGGAGATTCAGATGCTCCCCGACAGACTGCGTATGGCGAGGCTGAATTTCAGCTCGGAGAACCTCTCGGATATGCTCCGAGGCTACGTCACGGGGTTGAAGGCCGGAGTCTTCCGCGAGGGGGGCAAGGAGTACGACATTCTCGTCAAGTTGCGTGCGGAGGAGGTTTCCAGTCCGTTCCAGCTTCCGGATCTTCCCTTCCCGACGACCGCGGGCTTCGTCTCCCTCCGCGATCTCGCGGCGTTGAAGGAGACGATGGGGCCGACGCAGATTCTGCGCAAGGACAGGCAGCGTTCGATCACGGTGGACGCGAACGTTTCGGGAGTCACCGTCGGCGACGTCTACCGGATCATCGAGCAGCGTCTTCGGGAAATCCCGCTGCCGCAGGGGTACCGCTTCACCTATGCGGGAGAGATTCAGTCGATTCAGGAGAACTTCGGCGCGCTGAACTTCGCTCTCGGGCTCGCCGTGCTGCTTACGTTCCTGATGATCGCGGCGATCCTGGAGTCGTTTCTCTTCGCCTTCGTGATCATGCTCACGGTGCCGCTCTCCGTGATCGGCGTCGTGCCGGCGCTTATCCTGACGCAGACGCCTCTCTCCATCTACGGGCTGATGGGCGTCATCATGCTCGTCGGCCTGGTGGTCAACAACGCCATCGTGATCGTGGACTACGCGGAAATCCTCCGCAAGGAGGGGAAGGAGCCGTCCGAGGCCATCGTCGAAGCGTGCAAGGTCCGCCTTCGCCCGATCATCATGGCGGACGCCACCTCCGTCATCGCGATGGTTCCCCTGGCGATGGGCGTGGGGGCCGGCGGTTCCTACCGTTCTCCGATGGCCATCGTCGCCATCGGCGGGTTGATCGCCGGCGGCGTCCTCGCGCTTCTGGTCATCCCCCCTGTCTATAAGTTGGTCTGGAGAGCGAAGAGCAGCCTTGGAATTACCGAGTAGTGCTGTAGTCGCCATTCACGCCTTTCTGGAGGTTATATAAAATGAACAGCGCGCTTCCTCCTATCGAACGTCCGTACCCCTCGAAGCTTTTCGTCGAGGTGACCACCGCATGCAACCTTCGTTGCGCGATGTGCGTCAAGCAGTCCGGCCCCGGAATACCGGACGAAGATATGACCATGACGACGTTCCAACGGCTCGTTCCCGCATTTCCGACGCTGGAGACGCTGCTGCTCAACGGCATCGGCGAGCCGCTGCTCCATCCGAAGCTCGAGGCATTCGTCGAACTGGCGAAGGAGCATCTTCCGGAGAAGGCGCTTGTAGGCTTTCAGACGAACGGCACGCTGCTCACTCCGGGCCGTGCGCGCTCGCTCCTTGCGGCGGGAACGAACATCGTCTGTCTCTCCGTGGACGCGACGGACCCGGCGCTCTTTCACAGTATGCGGGAAGGAGGGGAAACGGAGGATGTGAACCGTGCCGCCGCTGCCCTGAACGCGGCGCGTGAAAACGTCTCCTCCCCTGATTTCCACTGGGGGGCCGAAATCGTGCTCACCCGGGAGACGCTGGACGAGCTTCCTCGCGTGGTCGAGTGGGTAGGGGAGCGAGGGGGAGCGTTCCTTTTGGCGACGCACCTGCTTCCGTACAGGGAGGAATCGGTTCCTAGCGTGGCGTACAATCCGAACGTGGACGAAACGCTTGCTTTCTACAGAGAGAAGAGCAGGGAGGCGAAGGAACAGGGAATCGACCTCTCCCGCTACATCGAGGCCAGATGGAGATTCCGTCCAGTGGACCGCGGAGAGGAAACAGTCGCTTTCATGGAGAAGGTGATCGCGGAAATTTCCGCTCGCGGGCTTCCGCAGCACGTGCCCAATCTCGTTGCGCACGACGAAAAGCAACATCGGCGGATGGAGGAGCTTTTCCGCCGTTGCGATCGGCTCGCGTCGCAGTACGGAGTTGAGCTC
>LVBO01000407.1 GCA_001604435.1 Synergistales bacterium Syner_01 | reverse complement strand
GAGCCGTAAAACGGCTCGTGCTTCGCATGATGCAGTATATGCACTTGGATGAAGCTCAAAAAGAGCTTCCGCAAAATCTGCTCTTGCATTAGCCACACCTCTGTGATAGTCTATCGATATCGGATTTCGATATCGATAGACTATATTGATTTTGCTACGAATTATAGACCGCCGGACGCTTCGCGTCAAATGAAACAGGAAAAGAGGGATACTCTGTGAAGTTCTATGGGCCGCCACGAAAAAAAGAGACGCTTCCCGCCTTTCTGTTGAAGTACAAGCGCCAGTTTTTCGTTTCATCGCTAGCCGGGTTTCTGTACAACACGACGGTCGTTCTCGGTCCCGTTCTTTTGGGGCGTCTGATCGACGCCGCCGGAAGGGACTCTGCAGAGCTTCTCCTTCTCTCCGCGCTCTCTTTGGTCGGGGTGACGGCGTCCTTCCAGTTTCTTCGATTCGTCAAACGATGGTATATGCGAGACCAGTTCAACCGCGTCGCCTGCGATCTGCGCCAGACGCTGCTCGAACGGTTTCTCGGGAGGAGCGTTCCGGAGCTGTCACGCGAGACAGCGGGCGATCTGATGAGTCGCACTCTGGGCGATATCACGCTTGTCGTGGACACGGTCATGAGCACGCTGAACGAGGGGTGGGACACCTGGCTGCTGATGATCTCCTACTTCGCTGTTCTGATGATCTACGACTGGAGGACGACGCTGGCGGCTTCGGTGATGATTCCTGCGGCGCTCCTCTTCGCGCACGGCATGCGACGCACCCTCTACGCCTGCTCCCTTGCCGCGAGGAGGGCGGCTTCAAGTGTAAATACGGGGCTCAAACGCTATCTCGACGGCGCCTTCGTGCTCCGCCTCTTCGGGAGGGAGTCGTCCGAGGCCGACCGGATCGAGGAGGCTTTCGAGGAACAGGCAAAGTGTTCCATCAGGGAAATCCTGCTTCAGCAGGTGTTGCTGCCCGTATACGCGCTTATCGCCGGTCTGGGAATCGTCGCCGCGATCGGTCTTCTGGGTGCTCGAGTCGCGGAAGGGGAGATGACGGTCGGCGAGCTGAACGCGTATCTTGTCATGTTCGTGGCGTTCTCCGGCAGGACCAAGGTCGCCGCGAGGGTGTTCAACCGCTGGCACGGGGCGCGCGCGGCCTGGGGTCGCGTCCGGGAAAAGATGGAGCGTAGCGTCGAGAGCGGGCGAGGAAGCGTCTCCCTGAGGCAGTGCCGCTCTCTGAACGTGGAGGGGCTTCTCTTCTCGCTGAACGGAGCGCGTATCCTGTCGGACATATCTTTTTCCGCCGAGAGGGGGAAAATCATCGGCATCACGGGCCCGGTCGGATCGGGGAAGACCGCTCTGGCCAGAGCGCTTTCCGGACTCTTTCCCTACGAAGGCAGCATTCGGCTCGACGGCCGGGATCTGCGCGATCTCTCCGCAGAGAGCCGCGCGGCGCTGATTTCATCCACCGGCCACGAGCAGTTTCTCTTTTCCATGAGCATCAGAGAGAACATCCTCCTCGGTACAGGACAACCGATGCGAGACATCGGAGCGGAGTACGACGAGGCGAGATTTCAAATGGCGCTGCGGGTCGCCGCTCTCTCGGGGGATATCTCCCGTTTCGAAGAGGGAGTCGGAACGATAGTCGGCGAAAAAGGGATTCGGATTTCCGGCGGACAGCGCCAGCGCATCGCTCTTGCGCGCGCGCTGTATACGAAAAGCGACATTCTGCTTCTCGACGATCCTTTTTCGGCCGTGGACATAGTGACCGAGCGGGAGATCGTTCACGGTCTGCGGGAGGCTTGCGCCGAGAGGATCGTTCTGCTCTTCACCCATCGCCTGACGGCGTTTCCGCTGCTTGATGGTGTTCTGGTAATGGAGAAGGGGAGCATCGGCGAGCAGGGGAGCCATGAAACGTTGATGGCTGCGGGCGGACTCTACAGCGGAATCTACAGTGCGCAGGCATTTATGGAGGGAAACGGCGATGAACAGGTTTGATTTTCTGACGGGCGCGGTCCGGAAGACATGGGGGGAGTACAGAACGTACGGAGTTCTTCTGCCGGCGGCGGTCGCCGCGGGCGCGTTCTTCAACGTGATGCCCGCGATGCTGCTGAAGGAGATCGTCGACCAGGCGGCGTCCTCGCGCGCCGATATGCTCTGGAAACTGGCTTTCGCCTATCTTGGCGCCGTCGCGCTCATCGGACTCGCCGATTTTCTGCGCGAGTACGGCGCGACGGTTTTCGGGCAGCGTGTGCTTCTGAATGTCCGCAATGGAATGCTTCGTAAGCTGACGCGCCTTCCGGTGCGGTATTTCAAGACCACCCCGACAGGCGAGACCATGGCACGCCTGACGGCGGATATAGACGCTATCAACTCGCTCTTCGTCTCCGGAGTCGTCGCCGCTGCGGCGGATCTCTTCAAGATCGCGGGGTTTCTCGCAGCGCTCTTTCTGCTGTCGCCTTACCTCGGAATGGTCGCGCTGGCCGGCGTTCCCGCAGTCTACGCGCTTTCGGACTACTTCAGGAAGCGCATCTACCAAAAACAGGTCGTGGTGAGAAGGAGAGTCGCCGAAATCAATACTCGCATTCAGGAGATCTACACCGGGCTGCCGATGATAAAGAGCTACGGCGCGGAGTCTTATTTCGCAGTCGGTTTCGAACCCGTTCTGGAGAACCACCGCATCGCGATGAACGCCAACAGCGTGTACGACGCATGGTTCCCCTGCGTGATGCAGACCGTGCGTTCGATCTTCATCGCCGGGGCTGTGTATATCGGGGCTCGGATCGGAGGCATGTCCCCGGAAACGGGGCTGAGTATCGGCGCGATCTCGGCGGCGGCGGACCTCTTTATTCGTCTCTTCGAACCGATAGAGGCCGTAGCGTCGGAGCTGCTGACGATTCAGCAGGCGATGGCGGGAATCGACCGTGCCGGGGAGTTCTTCGCCCATGCCGAGGAGAAGACGGAGCGCTCCTCGGGAGGATTTCGTCCCTCCGGGGCGTCGGTGGAAGTGCGGAATCTCTCGTTCTCCTACTCCGCAGGGCAGCCGGTTCTGGACGGACTGTCGCTCCGCGTGCCCCAGGGGGCCAAGGCCGCCATCGTCGGACGCACAGGCTCGGGCAAGAGCACGCTGCTCCATCTGATCGCCGGGATGTACGGAACGGAGAGCGGAGGCGTGCTTATCGGCGGGGTGGACCCGTACCGTCTCGCCCCGCAGGAACGGCGTAGATGGATCGGCATCGTTCCGCAGACGGTGCATATCTTCAACGGAAATCTGCTGGAGAATATCACCCTTCGGGATACCTCCATCGGGAGGGAGCGGGTGGAGCGAGCGCTGGAGACGACGGGGCTGGCGGAAGCCGTCGGGGCGCTGCCGGAAGGAATGGAGACGATGCTCGGCGAAGGAGGGTTCTCGCTCTCGTTCGGCCAGACGCAGCTCGTCGCCCTTGCACGCGCTCTCGTAACGGACCCGCCGCTTCTGCTGCTGGACGAACTGACCTCCGGGCTGGACGCCGTGACCGAATCGAAGCTCTTCGCAGCGCTTCGGGCAATCGAGGGAGAGAGGACCATCGTCACGATCAGCCATCGACTGTCGGGGATCCTCGACGCCGACGTCGTCCATATAATGGAGCGCGGAAAGATCCGTGAGAGCGGGGCGCCCGAGGAGTTGGCCTCCAAGGAGGGGTGGTACGCTCGCTACAAACGTCTTGAGGAGAGCGGCTGGCGGATGGCCTGAGAAAGAACCGAGGAACTGCTTGGGAAGACCGCTGCCGGTGAAAAGCGAAGCAGAAGCAATCGAGAGGAGTGGAGAGTATGTCGAAAGAGAATGAACGCACGCAGCAGGAGTTTTCGGCGGAGGCGGAGTCGCGGAGCGTCTCCCGGTCCGCGTTTCTCAAGGATGTCTTCCTCTGTTCGCTGGGGGCGTACGGTGGGCCGGAGGCGCACATGAGCGTCCTTCTCGACCAGATGGTCGTGAAACGGAAGTATCTGAGCGAGACCGACCTGATCGAGCTGATCGCGCTGTGCAGCATTCTGCCCGGGCCGACAAGCACGCAGGCGATCACGGCGATAGGATATAAGCTCGGAGGCCCATGGCTCGCCCTGTTGACGATGCTCGTCTGGGGGCTTCCGGTTCTGCTGGTGATGACGGCGCTCTCGTTTCTCTACCAGTTTCTCGACGTGCGGGGAATATCCAGGGGGACGCTGCGGTACGTCGGCCCGATGGCGGCGGGCTTCATCGTCGTCGCGGCGTGGAGGATAGGGCGCAAGGTCGTAGTCGACGCTCCGACCGCGTTGCTGATGCTCTTCGGCGGGCTTGCGACATGGTTCGTCAGGGAGCCGTGGGTCTTCCCGTCGGTGCTGATCGCGGGAGGCGTCGCAAGCGTGTTCCGGTTGCGTGAACCCGATATGTGGAACCGCGTGCGCGTTTCGCCTCCCTGGGGGTACCTGATCCTCTTCGTGCTGCTTGCATTCGGCGGCGCGCTCGGGGCCCGGCTGTCGGGAGAACATTTGTTCGGCCTTTTCGAGAGTTTTTACCGCTACGGCTACCTTGTCTTCGGCGGCGGGCAGGTTGTGGTGCCGCTGATGTACAGCGAGCTGGTCGAGATGCGTTCCTTCATGACGGGGCAGGAGTTCCTGACGGGGTACGGGCTTGTACAGGGGTTGCCGGGGCCGATGTTCAGCTTCGCGGCATATGCCGGGGGCATGGCCGCGCGCGGCGGCTCCGCTCTCTTCCAAGTTTTGGGAGCGGTTGCCGGAGGCGTGGGAATCTTCCTTCCCGGGCTGCTGCTGATCTACTTCGTCTACCCCGTATGGGAGGATGTCAAGCAGATCAAGGCGATCCGCATATCGCTCCGCGGTATCAACGCCGTCGCCGGGGGCATGATCGCCGTAGCCGCCGCGATCGTGATGCAGGCGAGCGGCTTCCGGCCGGACAACCTGCTCGTCGTCGCGCTCTCCGCCGGACTGCTGCTGTCGCGAACGATCCCCGCGCCGGTGATCGTCGCCGCGGCGCTCGCCGCCGGCATCTTGTTCTGAAGGACAGAGGGCGGCGCGGAACATGCGCCGCCCTCTTCGCGAAGTGGTGCGCGGCTTTCTCTCAGCGGTTCTTCAATACGGCTTCAAGTACGTCCATACCTTCTTCCACGAGCTTCATATCCGCCTGGCTCCCCATGTGCCCTATGCGGAAAACCTTGCCCGCGAGCGGTCCGTAGCTGCCGCCGACCGCCATTCCTCTGCTCCTGAGCGCGCCGTCGAGTCCGCTCCACATCCACCCCTGCGGTACGAGCGCCGCGGTGACGGTGGGAGAGCAGAGCGCCTCGCTCTTCGGGTAGAGCGCGACGTTCATCGCGGCTAGCCGCTCGCGGCAGTACCGGGCAACCTCGTCATGCCGGGCGAAGGAGCGGTCCAGCCCCTCCTCGAACAGCCGCCGGAGCGAGAGCGAGAGCGCGTACAGCGCGTGCCAGTTGTGGGTGTAGGGAAGGTAGGTGCGGACGTCGGCGCCCCCTGCGCTTGCCACGTAGTCGACGCAGAAGAGGGCGCCGGTCTCCCTCGCTATTTCGCCGACGCCCGCCACCGGATTCAGAATACCGCTCGGCGTTTCGCAGTGGACGGCGGTGATCATCTTGGGACGGAATTCGGCCGCCGCCGTCCGTATCGAGTCGAGATCGGGGAATTCCCCGTCCGGAGCCTCGACGATGCGCACTTCCATGCCGAGCATCATTCCCATCTCTCCGAAACCTCTGCCGAAAACCCCGTTCGAGACGGCAAGCAGCCGATCGCCGGGCAGCAGGATGCTCTTCAGAGCGCCCCAGAGCACGGACATCGCCTCTCCGCTCTGGATTGTCACGGCGTTGTTCGTCTTCAGAAGCTTTCGGAGCAGCGACTCGTTCTCCTCGTAGAGG
>LVBO01000406.1 GCA_001604435.1 Synergistales bacterium Syner_01 | reverse complement strand
CCGCTCTCGCGCTCGCTCCCCCTCGGAAACGTTCGGCTCGAAGGGCGCTTCGAGAAGGAAGAGCTTTTCGTTTCCAAAGGCTCCGCCTCTCTCTTCGGGGGGACGGCGAGCATCGAAGGAAAAGCGCGCATCGGCTCGTCGCCCGGACTCTCCTTCAAGGGAGCGTTCAAAGGGCTTGCGGCGGGACGGATCTCAGCCGCCGCGGGCGCTGCTCCGGAAACTGCCGACGGGACAGTCTCCGGAGAGTTCTCCCTCTCCGGAAATCCTTCCTCTCCCTCGCTGTCGCTGACGGCGTCCGCCCCTTCGCTCGGCGTCGCATCCTTGCCTCTGACGGCCGTCCGGGCAAAGGCGGAGGGAACGGCTTCCTCTCTGAAGATCACCGATTTTTCCGCGAAGCTGCAGGACTCCTCCATCGATGTTTCGGGTGTTCTGGGCTTGGCCAAGGGAGAAAAGACCGATCTGAAGATAGCGGCGAACAGGCTCGACCTCCATGCGCTCGCCGCGGCGTTCTTCCCGGGGGTGCGCCTCGGCGGGACGCTCTCGGCGCAGCTCGCCGTCTCCGGAAGAGCGGGAGGAGCCTACACATCGGTCCTCTCCGGTACGTCTCCCTTTCTCTCCGTCTACGGCGTGCTGCTCGAAAAGGCGAAAATATCGCTCACTCCGGACGGCAAGGGCGCGTTCGACATCGCTCTTGAAGGATTGCTGGGAGAGAGTACGCTCGCCCTTGGAGGACGAGCGGTCGTCTCTCCCTCGGGTGCGACGATCTCTCTCAAGAACACCAAGAAGATCGACCTCGCGAAGACCGCCTCCGCGCTTTCGGCGCAAGCTGCGGGCATCTTCACCGGGGACGCGGACTTTTCGCTTTCCGGTACGCTCGGCGCCGTTCCGACGTTCGAAGGCTCGATCGTCTCGCAGTCTCTGGGACTCTATAAAACGGAGGCGCGCCGGGTTTCCATCCCGTTCCGCTGGAGCGACGGAATGTTCGTGATTTCAGGAGGCAAGGGCGTCTATCACGAGGGAAACGCCCTTTTCGACGGGAAAGTCGACCCGGTCACCATGCGATGGGAAGGAACCCTCTCCGTGAAGGGCATGGATCTCGCGAGCGCCTCGGAGCGCATCCTCGAAGGGCGGGGTAAGATTTCCGGAAAGGCGGATCTCACCATGCGGGGGAGCGGCACGGGCGGCATGCTCGGACTGGTCTTCGGCAGCGGGCAAATTTCCGCGAAGGAGGGTTCGGTCTCCGGGTTCGAATCGATCGAATCGGTCTCGAATACGGGAGAGATTCGCTTTTCGTCGCTGCTCGCGAGCTTCAACATGGATGGGCGCAGCATCTTTCTCCTGCCCGGGAGCAGACTCTCCGCCCCTCCGGGCGACACCGTCTATCGTTATTTCTCCGCGAGCGGTTCCGTTGGATGGAACAACTCTCCTCTCGACCTGAAGTGCGTCGGCGACATCAACATCCGCGCGCTCAACGCCTTTATCGGCGCTCTCCAGGGGATACTCACCATCGACGGCAATCCGCTGACCGACCCGCAGTTCCTTCAGCGTTTCCTGACGGGGCTCGTCGGCGGCATGGCGGTCCGCGACTTCCGGGAGACCTCGTTCAACCTCAAGGGGACCTGGGACGCTCCGGAGATACTCGACCTGAAGGTCTCCTCCGGAAGCGCGCCGCTGACCATTCCTCGCGCCAACGGTTCGTCGGGCAAGAACGAAACGCAGATCAGAATTACAGTGGAGATTCCCACGGGATCCGGGTCCGACACCTCGGCGAGCACGGAGGAGCAGGTGAAGAAACAGCTCCTGGAGAACATCATGAAGTCCATCATCAAGCCCGGAACACTGGAGGATCATTAAAAGAGCGGGGGGCAGACCGAGCCGGATTCCGGAGTTCTCCCGAAAAGAGGTATACTTGTGTAGCGCGGGGCGCTTTTTCGGACATACAACCGTTACGCTACTGTATCGTTCGCACGGACCTTCCGTTACTGAAAGGAGTTATGCTATGACGCAAGAAAAGAGAAGAAAGGGATGAGTTCTCTGAGATACCGGTCCGTCTTCCTCTCCGATTTTCACCTCGGAACGCGCTGGTGCAGAGCGAAAAGCCTTGTTTCATTCCTCGGGTCGATGGAGTGCGAAAAGCTCTACCTGATAGGCGACATCATCGACGGATGGAAGCTGAAGAGAAGCCCCGGATGGCCGAACTCGCACAACTCGGTGATCCGGAAGATACTCAAACTCTCGAAGAAGACGCCGGTGCTCTACATTCCCGGCAACCACGACGAGTTCATGAAGGAGTTCAGCGGCTATTCTTTCGGCGGCGTGAAGATCTGCGAAAACGCGATCCACACCTCGCCGGAGGGCAAGCGATACTTGGTGGTCCATGGACACGAGTTCGACGTAGCGGTGATGTACAAGCCGTGGCTCGCCTTCCTCGGCGACAGGGCCTACGACTTCGCCCTTCACCTGAATACGGGGCTGAACGCGGTCCGTTCCTTCCTCGGTTTCGGCTACTGGTCGCTTTCGGAATTTCTGAAACGGAAGGTCAAGGACGCCGTGAAGTTCATCGGCAACTACGAGGAGTGCGTCGCCCGGGCCGCCGGAAAGTACGGCGTCGACGGCGTCATCTGCGGACACATCCACAACCCCTCCATCCGGCGCTTCAAGGAGATCGACTACTTCAACTGCGGCGACTGGGTCGAAAGTTGCTCGGCGCTCGTGGAGCACCTCGACGGCGCGATGGAGATCATCCGTTGGTTCGACAAACAAACGAAGAAGGACGAGGAGAGCGTCGTCTACTTGGAGGAGCGGAGCGCAGTATCCGCCGCCGACTGAACAGCTCTTTTCCGCATCGACGCAAGGCCGCCCGATGGAGCATACTGCGGGCGGCCTTGTTTTTTATCCTCTTATTACGGAAGTGTAACAGTTTTTCCGAAGAGTATTTCATCTCTGGTCAAAACAACTGGACGCATGTACCATAAGAGATAATAGTGCATATGGTATCATAATGACGTTGAGGAGGTTTGCAGGATGCTCCCTACTCCATCCATCGCAGAAGGAGAGGTCGCTGAGAATATGAGCCCGAAGAAAAACAAGGAGGGGGCGCTTTTCGAGGATATCCAGAGCCTCGACGACCCGAGCCTCTACCTGAACCGGGAGATCAACTGGATCGATTTCAACTCGAAGGTGCTCGAAGAGGCGATGGCCCCGTCCACGCCGATGCTGGAGCAGCTCAAGTTTCTCTCCATCTTCTTCAACAACCTCGACGAGTTTTTCATGGTGCGCGTCTCAGCGCTGCTGGAGCAGTACCGCGGCGGCGTCTCCTCCCTCGCTCCGGACGGCATGTCGCCCTCGAAGCAGCTCGCCCTTATCCGGAAGCGCGTGCTCCCGTTGATCGCGACCGCGCAGGACTACTGGTCGAAGTCGCTCCGTTCCCGCCTGAAGGACGCGGGGCTGCGCTTCGTCGAGTACGAAGACCTCGGCGACAAGCATAAAAAATTCCTCGAAGGGTACTTCAAGAACGAGATCTACCCCATCCTCACGCCGCAGGCCATCGATCCCGGACGCCCGTTCCCGGTGATCTCCAACCTCAGCCTGAACTTTCTCGTCCAGCTCGCCGACCCGCAGAAGGGAACGCGCTTCGCGCGCATCAAGATACCGAAGAATCTCTCGCGCTTCATCTTCCTCCCGCGCAACAAGGAAGCGAAATCGTACGAGAGCCTCGGTTTTTCGCCGAACGCCCGCCAGTGCGACGTTCTGTTCGTGGAAAACCTGGTGGCGCAGCATCTGCATCTCCTGTTTCCCGGCCTCCAGGTCACAGCCTTCACGGTGTTCCGGATCACACGGAACACCGACGTCGAGATCGAGGAGGACGAATCTTCCGACCTTCTCGAAGCGGTGAAGGACCTCGTCGACCGCCGAAACTTCGGCGAAGTGGTGCGCCTCGAAGTCTCGTCCGGAGTGCCGAAGGACATTTTTCTCTTCCTCGTGCGGAACTTCCGCCTCGCGCCCTTCCAGATCTACAAGCGGAAAGGGCCGCTCGACTTCGCCGGCATGATGGATCTCTGCTCCGTGGACCGGCCCGACCTGAAGGACGAGCCGCTGCTTCCGCGTACGCCTCCACCGTTTTCGGAGAGAGCGCCGCTCTACTCCGTCCTTCGCAAGCGCGACGCCGTGCTCTACCACCCGTACGACAGCTTCGCTCCGGTTCTGGACTTCGTCCGCGGGGCGGCCGTCGACCCGAAGGTGGTGGCGATCAAACAGACGCTCTATCGGGTCGGAAACGAATCCCCCGTAGTCGACGCCCTCATAACGGCCCGCAAGAACGGGAAACAGGTCACCGCCGTCGTCGAGCTGAAGGCGCGGTTCGACGAAGAGCGGAACATCAACTGGGCGGAAGCGCTGGAAGACGTCGGCGTCCACGTGGTCTACGGCCTCGTCGGCTTCAAGATCCATGCGAAGATGTGCCTCGTAGTCCGGCGTGAAACCGAGGGCATCATGCGGTACGCGCACATCGGTACCGGAAATTACAACCCCTCCACGGCGAAAATCTACTCCGACTTCGGACTTTTCACCGCGGACAAGGCCATCTGCGCGGACGTTACCGACCTTTTCAACGCCATCACCGGCTATTCGCGCAAGGGGGACTACCGGCAGCTTCTCGTCTCGCCGCATACCACCCGGAGCGGCATCGTCGGGCGGATCGACCGCGAGATCGCGCGGCATAAAGAATCGGGAGAAGGCTACATCGCGTTCAAGATGAACCAGCTCGTCGACAGGGAGTGCATCGAGGCGCTCTATCGCGCCTCGCAGGCGGGGGTGCGCGTGCGGCTTCAGATACGGGGCATCTGCTGCCTTCGCCCCGGCGTTCCGGGCGTCAGCGAGACGATCGACGTCACCTCCATCGTCGGGCGTTTCCTGGAGCACCCGCGGATGTTCTACTTCCGCAACGGCGGCGACGACGAACTGTTCATCGGAAGCGCCGACCTGATGCCGCGCAACCTGGACCGGCGCGTCGAGGTCCTCGTTCCCGTCCGGGAGAAGGATCTGCGCGAGGCGCTGCTCCGCGATATGCTCGAGGTGCATCTTTCGGACAACAGAAAGGCCTGGCAGCTCTCCGCCGACGGAACGTACCGCAGAATCGCCCCGGAGGAGGGACACCCCGTGATCGACTCGCAGAAGATCATGATGCAGCGCAGCAGCGGCTGGAATCCGCCCGAAAGGAGCGACGAACGATGACCGAGCGCGCCCGAACTCTCCGATCCTTCGCCGTATCCGCGCTCGTGCCGCTGCTGGAGAAGCTCTCCTTGCAGCTGGAGGACCTGCGGACCGACGAGGATATCGAATGCCTTCACAAGGCGAGGGTCTCCACCCGGCGGCTCCGCGCCGCCCTCTCCCTCTTCGCTCCCTGCTTCCCCCCGGGAGAGGCCAAGCGCTGGAGGAAGGCCGTGACCAGAATCACGGGCCTCCTCGGGGAAGCGCGGGATCTGGACGTCCAGATGGAGTCCGTCGAGGAAGAGCTTCGCGCCTCCGGCGAGCGCGAACGTCCCGGTCTGGCCCGCTTGCTGCTGCGCCTTTCGCGGCGCAGGGAAAAACTTCAGCGCCGAATCTGCGATGCGCTCGACGGCCGCGATATCCGCGAACCTCTCGACGTGATGCTCGACGGCCTTCGTGAAGCGGTCCGCAAGGACATTCTTGAACAGGAAGACTCTCCGCCGTTCGCCCTCTGCGCGGACGAGATCCGCGCCCGCGTCGCCGACGTCCTCAGCTTCGACGGATTCGTGCGGAACCCGGCGTCGGTGAAGGAGCTGCACGACCTCAGAAAGGCGGGGAAACGACTCCGGTACGCGCTGGAGATCTTCGAACCTCTCTCCGCGGGGCTTCTCCGCCCCTTCATCGAGAGGCTGAAGGCTCTCCAGGACCTCCTCGGAGAGATTCACGACTGCGACGTCTGGCTCGATTTCCTCCCCTGTTTTCTGGAGGAAGAGGCCGAGCGGACGCTGAAGTACTATGGACATGTGCGGGTC
>LVBO01000405.1 GCA_001604435.1 Synergistales bacterium Syner_01 | reverse complement strand
TCGGCGGCGGCAAGCTGGGGTTCCAGGTCGCGTGGAAGCTGGAGAGCCAGTTCCGCAACCTGGACATCCGCCTGATCGACCACAACCGCGAAAAGTGCGAGCGCCTGGCGTCCGAACTCAAGCGGACGCTCGTCCTCTGCGGCGACGGCGCCGACGAGAGCCTGTTGCGGCAGGAGGGGATCGAGGGGGCCGACGGCCTTGTCTGCGCCACGGAGAGCGACGAGGCGAACCTGCTCTTCGCGGTCATCGGCAAGGCGCTCGGCGCGCGGAAGACCATCGCGGTCGTCAGGCGCAAGATTTACATGAAGCTGGACAACTACATGTCCGTCGACGCCATCGTCAACCCGAACAGCGCGCTGGCCTCGGTCATTCTGCGCCACGCGCGCTACAAGTCGGGGGCGGGGGTCCTCTCCATCATCGAGAAGATCGACGCCGAGATGCTCGAGCTGGTCATCCCGGCCAAGAGCCCCGCCGTCGGCCGCACCATCATGAGCCTCGGGATGCCGAAGGGAATGCTCATCGCGCTCATCGTCCGCAAGGGGGACGTCTTCGTCCCGGTGGGCGCCACCGTCGTCCAGGCCGAGGACAAGGTCATCCTCTTCGCCACCTCCGACCTGATGCCCGAGGCGATGGACTACCTGGGAGTGCAGTAGTCATGCATCTACGACTCGTCTCGAAGGTGCTCTCGCTGCTCTCGGCGATCGTCTCGCTCTCGATGCTCTGGCCGCTCGTCTGGTCGCTGTGGGACGGCACGTCCGACGTGCGCGCGTTCCTGCTCTCGATCGCGTTCGGCCTGGCGCTCGCTCTTGTTCTCTACGCCTTCGGAAAGCACGCCGACTACGACGACCTCGGCATAAAAGACGGTTTCGTGGCGGTTTCGCTGGCCTGGGTCATCGCCTCGCTCGTCGGGGCCATGCCCTACTGGCTGCACGGCACGGTTCCCACCTTCACCGACGCCTTCTTCGAGGCCATGTCGGGCTTCACCACCACCGGGGCCTCGGTCCTCTCGGACATCGAGGCCAATCCGCGCGGCATCCTCTTCTGGCGCGACCTCACCCACTGGCTCGGCGGCATGGGGATCATCGTCCTCAGTCTCGCGATTCTCCCGTTCATCGGCGTCGGCGGGATGCAGCTCTACAAGGCGGAGGTCCCCGGCCCGATTCCCGAGAAGATGACCCCCAGGATACAGCAGACCGCGCTCTACCTGTGGGGCGTCTACGTCCTGCTTTCCGCCGCGGAGGCCGTGCTGCTCATGCTCGGAGGGATGAACCTCTTCGAGTCGCTGACGCACACCTTCGGCACGATGGCGACGGGCGGCTTCTCGCCGCTGAACAAGAGCATCGGCCAGTACAACTCCGCGTACTTCGACTGGGTGATCACCATCTTCATGTTCCTCGCGGGGGTGAACTTCGTCCTCCACTACCGCTTTCTGCTGGGTCGCTGGGGGGCGTTCTGGAGGGACGAGGAGTTCCGCTTCTATACCGTGCTCACGGTCTTCTGTACATTGACGGTGACCCTGGTGCTGCGCCTGCACGGCACGTACGATTCGTTCGCGGACGCGCTGCGCTTCGGCGCCTTCCAGGTGGTGAGCATCATCACCACGACCGGCTACGTCACCGCCGACTACGAACTGTGGCCGACGTATACCCAGTTCATCCTGCTGCTGTTGATGTTCGTCGGCGCGTGCGCGGGCTCCACCGGCGGCGGCATGAAAAACCTCCGGCTCATGGTGCTCGCGCGACACGTACGTGCGGAACTCTCCTCCATTCTCCACCCGAAGGCCATCGTCCAGGTGCGCGTGGGAGGGAAGCCCGTGGGAAGGGAGATCATCGCCTCGGTGACCTCCTTCTTCATCCTCTACATCGTCATTTTCACCGCCGGCGCCCTCTTCATGACGATTCTCGACCTCGACCTGATCACCGCCATGTCGAGCGTCGCCGCCACGCTGGGAAACATCGGCCCCGGCCTCGGCGGCGTCGGTCCCATGCGGAACTACGCCGCCATCCCCGACTCCGGAAAATGGGTACTCTCTCTCTTCATGATGATGGGGCGGCTCGAGCTGTACACCGTCGTCCTCCTGCTGCTCCCGGAGACGTGGAAGCGGTAGGGGGCCGTTTCTTCGCCGCTCTGTGATAGAATCGGAACAAGAAAGAGGCTGCATCAAAACGACGAATCGGAGGGGATTTTCGTGAAACTCATCGACATGAACCGTCTGGAGAACGAGCAGATTCTTCCGGGGTTGCGCGCGCGTTTCGCCAACGCGGAGAACGTGTCCTTCGCGCAGTGGACCATGGAGGCCGGCGCGTTCTTTCCGCTGCACGACCACGCCCACGAGCAGATCCTGAGCGTGATCTCGGGAAAGGTGGAGATGACCGTCGGGGGCGAGAAGGTGATTCTCGACGAGGGGTGCGCCCTCGTTCTCGCTCCGGGGGAGCCCCATGCGATGAAAGTTTTGACGGACACCTTCATGGTCGGCGTCTACTACCCGCGCCGCGACGGGTATAAAAAATGACCGCGGGCGGCTTTCGGGCCGTTCTTCCTGCATACGAAGAGGCGCGGTGGACGGCGTCTCCGATTCCCTCTTTTTCGATAAGGAGAGCGCATCGCTCCGCGAGGCTCCGAAATGACGGATGAAACCTACCGGGGGAGGCCCTTTTCCTTCTCATCGTCTTCGGGGGGCGCCGACGAGGCGCTCCGCGAGAGCGAGGAGAACTTCCGCACGTTCTTCGAGGCCATCGACGAGCTGGCGAGCGTCATCTCGCTCGACGGCCGCATCCTGTTCGCCAACGGCGCATTCCTGCGAAGGACGGGGTACGGCGAGGAAGAAATCACCGGGATGAGCGCGCTCGATCTGGAGCTCCCCGAGAACCGGGAGAAGGGCGCCGAGACCTTCGCGGCCATGCTGCGCGGCGAGATGAAGAGCTGTTCGATGCCCATGCGGGCGAAGGACGGCTCGCACGTCCTCGTCGAGACGCGCCTCTGGTTCGGCCGGTGGAACGGAGAGCCGTGCGTCTACACCCTCAGCAAGGACGTCGGGCCGGAGCAGGAGGCGCAGCAGCGCTTCGAGGCCGCCTTCCGGAACAACCCCGCCATGATGGTGCTCGCCTCTCTGCCCGATCAGCGGTGCGTTGACGCGAACACCGCGTTCTTGCGGACGCTCGGTTACGAGAAGGAGGACGTCGTCGGCAGGCAGGCCAGGGAGATCGGCCTCTTTATCGACCCGGAGCAGCAGCGGGAGATCGGCGCGATGATGCGGGAAGACGGCCGGGTCACCGAGTACGAGGTGCACGCGAAGGACCGGAACGGCGACGTCTTCGACGGTCTCATGTCCGCCGAGCGCATTTCCATCCACGGACGCCCCTATCTTCTGTCGGTGACGGTGGACATCACCGTCCGCAAGCGCGCGGAGGAGGCGCTCACGGTGGCCAAGGAGCAGGCCGAATGGCTGGGGCGGCAGGCGGAGGCGGCGAACAGGGCGAAGAGCGCCTTCATCGCGAACACCAGCCACGAGATCCGCACCCCGCTCAACGGCGTCGTCGGTTTCCTCGACCTTCTGGCGCGAACTCGTCTCGACGACGTGCAGCGGGAGTACGTCGAGGGGATACGGGCCTCGACGGGCTCTCTCCTCGACGTGATCAACGACGTGCTCGACATCTCGAAGATCGAGGCCGACAAGGTCGAGCTGAAGCTGCTCCCGACCGATATCCGGGAGCTTGCGGGACAGGCCGCGGACAGCGTCCTCGGCACGGCGCGGACGAAGGGACTGCACCTTACCGTGAACGTCGCTCCGGAGGTTCCGAGGGCGCTCTTCCTCGACCCGTCGCGCCTGAAGCAGGTGCTGATCAACCTGCTGGGCAACGCGGTCAAGTTCACCCACGAGGGGGGCGTGTCGTTCTCGATCGGCTGCGATGACGCAGAGGACGGCCGGAGCCTTCTTCGCTTCTCCGTCGAGGACACCGGCATCGGCATCCGGCCGGAATCCATGGAACGCCTCTTCGAGCCCTTCTTCCAGGCCGACACCTCGAACACGCGAAAGTACGGCGGCACCGGACTGGGCCTCTCCATCTGCAGCGCGCTCCTTC
>LVBO01000404.1 GCA_001604435.1 Synergistales bacterium Syner_01 | reverse complement strand
GAAGCGGAAGAGGCCGGAGCCGATTTTGTCGGCGGCGAGGATCTCGTGGCCAAAATTACCGGAGGATGGCTTGATTTCGACGCCGTCATCGCGACGCCCGACATGATGAAATCGGTCGGACGTCTCGGCAAGGTACTTGGTCCCCGCGGTCTTATGCCCAGCGCAAAGACCGGGAGCGTGACCTTCGATATAGCGGACGCCGTAAAAGAGATCAAGGCCGGACGCGTCGAGTTCCGTGTCGACAAGTTCGCCATCGTGCACAACGCGGTCGGCAAGAAAAGCTTCTCGGACGAGCAGCTTTTCGACAACGCGAAGACGCTGATCCAGGCAGTTCTCAAGGCACGCCCCGCTTCAGTGAAGGGAACCTATGTGAAGAGCATCGCGTTTTCCTCCTCCATGGGACCCGGAATCAGAATCGACGTTGCATCCGCGCAGAAAGAGGTTGCAGGCGAGTAACGAACCGTTTCCTGTCGCGGAAAACAGAATATGAACTTGAGCTGAAGACAGCGGGTCCCCTTCGGGGGACAAAGGCTATGCCGCCCGCCGAGGTTCCGGTGAGTCGAACGGCAGATGCTGTCGTGCAGATACTCGATCCCGGGCCCGGCGCCCGGGATTTTTTCTTTCATCGAAGGAGGTGAGTACATGCCGGCAACAGTAAAGTTTGAACAAGTGGATGACCTGAAGGGCCGTCTCGCCCGTACGCAGGCGATTTTCGCCTGCGAATACCGCGGAATGACCGTTTCGCAGATCACGGCGCTTCGCTCTCAGGTGCGCGCCGCAGGCGGAGAAATGAAGGTCGCGAAGAATACGCTTATGCGTATCGCCATGGAGCAGGAGGGATTTATCCCTTTCCCCGACGATATGGCTTTCGGACCGAACGTCTTCGCATTGGCGTACGGTGATCCCGTCGCGGTGGCGAAGGCGCTTCGGGATTTTGCGAAGGACAGATCGAACAAGTTTTTCGTGATGAAGGGATGCGTTCTTGGAAAGACCCTTCTGGACGCCACGCAGATTGGCGCTCTTGCGGATCTTCCGTCCAAGGACGTCCTTATCGGTCAGGTCGTTCGTACCATCGCGGCCCCGATCGCGGGTCTGCTTACGGTTCTTTCCGGTCCCGCAAGAGGACTGGTTACGTGCCTCAACCAGATCAAGGAAAAGAAAGAAGACGTCGCATAGTTTTTTGTACCGGAGACACATCGCATACACGGTATGCGATACACAAGATGATATATATCC
>LVBO01000039.1 GCA_001604435.1 Synergistales bacterium Syner_01 | reverse complement strand
AGGCTATGGATGTCCAACCTCCGGCCTCGTTATGAGTAGGCGGGAATCCAGGGTATATCGGCATTGAACAGGATGAGATGGACGAGGCCTATTTGAGTCTGAATCTGTAACTCTGTTTTTCTTCTCTATTTATATGGAAGCTCTGTCTTTTTCTTCGGAAGGAAGGGACGGGGCTTTTCTCTTTTGTGGTATCCTGTAACATGATTTTAAAGAACTTGACGGGTAACGAAACGTGATGGTCAAAAGGTGAGAAGTAATACAAGAAGGTCGTACAAAAGAGGCGTACCATGAAATATGAGAGTGCGAGAAAATCAGTATTCGCAAGGCTTCGGCTGAATGCCAGGGCTTGTAATGTAGAATAGTATCAAGGACAAATTATTCTTCGAAAAAGCTGTTCGTCCGTAGTGCCGGGCGATGAGGAAAGGTGACTGATCTCTCGTGAAACCAAACGATAAAAAAACCGGGGCGCTTCGCTCGCTCCCTTCAATGGACATACTCCTTGGCTCGCCGCGCGTCGAACCTTTCTTTTCGATGATCGGGCGGGAGTCCGTAAAATCCATCCTCACCGAGGCGCTTGATTCCGAAAGAAAAGAATTGCTCGACGGACGTTCGGAGCACACATCCTCCGAATCGGTGCTCGCACGCGCACTCCCGCTTTTGGAACGACGCGGAGCGAACAGTTTACTCCCCGTAATAAATGCCACAGGAGTCGTCGTTCATACGAACCTCGGGCGCTCCTGCCTCGCGGAAGAAGCGGCGCAGGCAGTGCTTGCAGCGGCACGCTGCTACAGCACGCTTGAGTTCAATCTGGAAGAAGGGAAAAGAGGACGGCGGACCGACCACGTGGAATGGCTACTCCGGCGCGTCACCGGAGCAGAGGCGGGACTTGTGGTCAACAACAACGCGGGAGCCGTCCTCCTTTCCCTCGCGGCTCTTTGTCAGGGGAAAGAGGTCATCGTTTCACGGGGAGAACTCGTTGAGATAGGCGGATCGTTCCGCATCCCGGAAATAATGGCCTTTTCCGGTGTTCGGCTTGTCGAAGTCGGCGCAACCAACCGGACGCATCTGCGGGACTATGCGAACGCGGTGACGGAGAATACTGCCGCGCTTCTCAAAGTACATCCTTCGAATTTTCGAATGGAAGGTTTCGTTTCCTCCGCGCCGCGCGAAGAACTGGCTTCTCTCGCGAAGGAGCGCGGACTTCACTTCATCGAGGACCTCGGCAGCGGGACGCTGCTCGATTTTTCCCGCTGCGGACTTTTTGGGGAACCTACGGTGAGAGACTGTCTTGAACAGGGAGTCCATCTTGTAACCTTCTCAGGCGACAAGATGCTCGGCGGCCCGCAAATAGGAGCGGTTGCGGGGAAGAAACAGCTCGTCGACGCCCTGAGATCCTATCCGCTGCATCGCGCGCTCCGGGTGGACAAAATGACCCTTGCGGCATTCGAGGCGACATTGCGGCTGTATCTGCGGGGAGAAGAAAAAAGAATCCCCACGGTATCGATGCTCTTCGCCGAATCGGACTCGTTGAAGCTCAGAGCGGAATCTCTGCTCGAGGCTCTTCGGTCGTCCTTCCCCAATGGGCGGTTTACGCTGACCGAGGTGCAAGATGCGGTAGGCGGGGGCGCATTCCCGGCGGAACAACTTTCAGGCTGGGGCGTTTCCGTTTCCCTGGTAGAATGGGGAAGCGCAGGAAGGGTACAGCGCCTTCTCAGGAGAGCGCAACCGCCGGTAGTTGCCGGAGCGTGTGAGAACGAAACGGTACTGCATGTGCGCACGCTGCTTCCAGGCGACGAAGATCGGATTCTCGAGGCGTTTCGGTCTGCGGAAAAAATGGCTTTTTCGGGAAACCTCGAGGAGAGCGCAACGAAGAGAGAGAGAGGATGAAGACTGTGGAAGGTAGAGAAATCTCTCTGGTGCTGGGTACTGCGGGACATATCGATCATGGAAAAACAACGCTCGTGAAGGCCGTGACGGGCGTCGACTGCGATCGCCTGATAGAGGAAAAAAAGCGCGGGATCACGATCGAGCTTGGTTTCGCTCCTCTTAAACTGGATGACGGTCGTATTGTGAGCATCGTAGACGTTCCGGGGCACGAACGGTTTATCCGTCAAATGGTTGCGGGAGCTTCCGGAATCGACGGCGTTCTTCTCGTGGTCGCCTCAGACGAGGGCGTCATGCCGCAGACGAGAGAGCATCTGGAAATACTCAGCCTTCTCGGCGTCAAGGACGGTTTTGTTGCGCTCACGAAAACCGACGCGGTCGATGAGGATTTTCTCGAACTTGCTTTGGAAGATGTGCGCGATTTTCTCACCGGTACCTTTTTAGAGGGGAAACCTATTATTCCAGTATCGGCAATCAAGGGGAGCAACATCGGCCTTCTGAGAGAGGAGTTTGGACGTCTCGTCGACAGAATCCGTCCTCGCCCGCGCAAAGGACCTTTTTTTCTCCCCATCGACAGAACGTTTCCGATGTCGGGCTTCGGAACGGTGATCACCGGAACCGCCTACAGAGGAGAACTAAGCGCCGGAAACGAAGGAATCGTACTCCCGTCCGGCAGGGAAGGACGAATCCGCAGCGTCCAGGTGCACGGAGCGGATTCTAAAGTCGCATGGGCGGGACAGCGTGTGGCCGTAAGCCTCGCAGGCGTTTCCATCGATGAAATAGAGCGCGGAGATGTTCTTTGCGCAAAAGGCATCTACGCCCCGACTCGCTGTTTTGAATGCGAACTGCACCTTCTCGAAAGCGTTCCGTCGCTCAAACATTGGCAACGCATTCGCCTCCATATCGGAACCTCCGATGTGACGGCCAGAGTTTCCCTTCTCGAGAGCTCTTCGATACAGGGCGGCGACACTGTCCCGGCACAGATCGTCACGGAAGAAGACGTCGTCTGTCTGCTCGACCAAAGATTTGTCATCCGAAGGTACAGCCCGCTCGAAACGATCGCGGGGGGGAAAGTCCTGTCGCCTTTCGCCTCGAAACCACGGGGTAGAAATGCGCGCGCAGCCTGTATCAAACGAATCAAGGCGCTTATGCGCGTTGCAACTCCCGCTGAACGCCTCGCAATACTTATCGACTCGGCAAGCCTTCTCCATCTCGGCGACGCGGTCCGGTTGCTTCAAGAAACTGCGGAAGAAACCGTTCGTATCGGAGAAAAGCTTTGCTCTTCGGGAGTGCGGACATCGCGGATGATGTCTTCCGAATCATCCGAAGGCTGTCCGGAAAATGGCGGCCCTATTTTTCTCCAAGGAGAAAAACGATTTTTTCTCTCGGAGCGAAGCATCGCTCGGCTTTCCTCGGAAATTTCCGTTTTTTTGCAGGCATTCCACGAAAGTCACCCCTCGCAGAAAGGGGCGCTGATCGACGAGGTCGTGCTCGGCGTGCTCAAAGAGTTCGATTCACGTGCAGCGCGGGCATTTATCGATTCCCTTGTTGCCGGCGGAACACTGATCATTGATGAGGGTTTTTTACGTTTGAGGGCGTTTACACCCCGCGACGATGAACGTTTTTTCAAAGACTCGGAATCGTTGCTTGTGTTCTGCAGGGAGCGAGGATTCCAACCCCCTCTTCTTGAAGAGACGCCTCGCGCTCTCGGTATGGACGAAAAACGTTTTTCATCGCTGCTGAAAGGAATGCGGGAAACCGGCAAGATGGCGATCGTCTCGGGCTTTCTCCTCTCGTTCGAAATCGAAGAGAAGCTGCTCGACCTTCTTATTCAGGAAAAAGAAGGAATCACGCTTGCAAGAGTTCGGGATCTGACGAACAGCTCCAGAAAATTCATCCTTCCTCTGCTGGAATATTTCGATGCGAAGGGGTACACGCGAAGAGCGGGAGAAGTGCGGGTGCTGCTTCCTTCCAGGCTCCCGAAAAGAGGAGGAACCGCCTGAAGAAAGGCAGCGCCGCACGAAAAACAGCCTCGAAAGAACGGCGTCCGCCCCTGAGAATCACGCATAGGGACGAAGTGCCTTGCGTGGTCCGCAGGAGCGCTCTGGAGGAAAGGGTATTAGTCCATACAAGAGAGAGCTTTCGGTCCTGCCCCGATCGGGCCCGATGACATTTGATATTTTTCAGTATTTGTGATAACATTCTTGTAATGATGAGTTGCTGGGAGTGACCCGTATGGCAGGAACAATTCGATCGATCCGAGAACAAGTGGCATTGTACAAGGGACTGACGGTTCGTTACCGGACAGCCAAAGGACGTCGCAAAGTCGAGGAACGTCAAGGCGTCATCCTTGAAACCTATCCGAATCTCTTTACTCTTTACGTCGAATCGCAGGACAGCAAGGTTTCCTTCAGTTACGCAGAGCTTTTGACTCGCGAAGTCGAGTTGGAGCTTTTGTCCGGAAACAGAAACTAAGTCTCTGCTGCTCATGTTAAAAGTATGCCCCGCCACGGCGCACGTGGAGGGGCATACTTTTTGTCGATTATTTTTGGAAGGAGATGCTCTTTTTGATTCACTGTCTGCAATCCGCGGCGAAGGTCAACATCACGCTCCGAGTCACCGGGAAACGCCAAGACGGTTATCACGAACTGCGGTCGTTTTTTTATGCGCTTCCCGCAATTGAATCATTGACAATTGAACCTGATTATGGTCATAATGTAAAGGACGTAATCTCCGTAACAGGAGAAATGATACGGGGAAGAAACATTCTTGAGGACGTTCTTGCCGCCGCAAGAAAAAGAAGAGGAGTGGATCCTCTGCACATACGGCTTCATAAGGTCATTCCGCCCGGCAGCGGCCTTGGCGGCGGAAGCGGAAACGCCGCAGCCCTTATTTCCTGGCTGAACTCGCTGGGGGAAGAGGATGAACACATTCGCGGGGAAGAGGCCGGATCCGACGTTCCCTTTTTTTTAAACGGGGGAAAGTGGGCTTTCGCCGGAGGCAGGGGTGAGCATGTAGAATCTCTTGGCGTGGATATGCCGCATTTTCACGTAGTCGTTGTCATCCCTTTATGGGGTATGTCGACGGCAAGAGCTTTTTCACTTCTTGCGGCCGAATACGGCGGTCTCTTTCCTATGAACGAGGATGAGGCAGAAAAAGAGCGAGCGGATATTCTCTCGCAACTGGGAAGCAAAAGAGCGTGCGGGCTTCTTCCAAACGATTTCTGCACGGTTCTTTTAAAAGAGCACCTGGAATACGCCGACGTTTTCAACGCCTTCCAGGAATGCGGCTCGCTTGGGTGGGGCATCACAGGAAGCGGCAGCGCGGCTTTCGGGCTTTTTATTCACAAGGACGGTTTTTCCCGGATGATTCGGAGCTGCAGCCATATGCAATGGATACGCAAAATTTTATTAGTGGAGTGATGATGAATGAAAGGACAACGAACCGAGCGATTGATCCGTACTTCGGCACGATTTCTTACATGCCCTTCGAGGCAGCTCTCGCTGACATCTCTGGCCGAGGATTTTCTCGTCTCGAAGACTGTCATCAGCGATGACGTCGCAATCATCGACGAGGCTTTTTCCAGGGAAGGTCTGGGAGGCATCATCGTCGACAGGGGAAGAACCGGCGGCGCTTCTTTTGTTCCGCGCATAGCTTCGGAAATCAAAGACACGCTCCTGAACGACCTCATCAATCTGCTGAACAGCGAAGATCGTTTCCTGCCCGGCGGGCTTGTGTATTACAGCGATATACTCTTCAATCCTCACTATGCTCTTCGGCTCGGCTATGCAATGGCCTCGCTCTTCAGCGAGTCCCGCCCGGACATTGTCATGACTTCCGAGGTAAAAGGCATCCCGCTCGCAATTTTCACCGCACATGCAATGGGCATCCCGCTTGCGGTCTGCCGGTTCCGAAACAGGGCGAGCGACGGTTCGGCGGTGACGGTGCACTACCCGACGAAAAACGGCGAAGTCAAGGCGATGTACATGGGAACGAAGCAATTAACACGTGGGAAGAGGGTTCTCATTGTCGACGACTTCATGCGCGGCGGAAGTACTGCGGCCGGAATGCTCCTCGTCGCGAAGGAATTCGGCGCCGAAGTCGCGGGAACAGGCATTTTCATCGTCTCCTCCGACCCTGAAGAAAAAGCCGTCTCCTCGTACAAGGCGCTCCTCAGACTCGACGGTGTCGAGAAGAGGCAGCCGAAAGTCTCCTTGTGGGAAGAGCAGGGGATTTGACGATATCTTTCCGCTGATATACAATCCCGTAGACGGAAGGAGGTGACCACATCTTCCATGCATGTCTCCATTGAGAAAGACGATTGTATTGGATGTGGCGTATGTGCACAAGTGTGTCCGGAGGTATTTTCCATGGACGACGATGCGGGCGTGTCCAAGGTGCTGCGGCCGGAAGGCGGCGAGTGTGCGAAAGAAGCTGCCGATAGCTGTCCTGTAGGGTGTATTACCGTAGAGGAGTGACAAGGCCCACTTTTTCGAAAAAGCGGCATGCGCTTGCTTTTTCTTGTTCTTCGGGCGTATAATGAGCAACGCTTCATGAAGGGCCTATAGCTCAAGTGGTTAGAGCCACCGGCTCATAACCGGAAGGTTCCTGGTTCGAGTCCAGGTAGGCCCACCATGCACATTGCCGTTTCCTTCCGGGGAAACGGTTTTTTTATTTTTCGGAAGGGGATGCCCTATGATCGTTGGAGAACTTGAACGCGCGCTTGACGAAGCGATTCCTTTCGCATGGGCTGAAGATTGGGACAACGTCGGCCTTCTTGTGGGGGACCGTTCCGCCCCGGTGCGCGGCGCGGCAGTCGCTCTCGACCCGTCCATCGAGGCCATGAAGACGGCGCTCGATCTCTCTTGCTCCGTGCTGATCACACACCACCCCCTCATCTTTCACCCGCTGAAACGAATAGACTGCGCAGAGGGGCCCGGCGCGCAGATTGCTTTCGCGATACGGAACGGTCTGTCGCTTTTCGCTCTTCACACAAACTGGGATGTTTCTCCCTGCGGAGTGAACGCCGCAATCGCGCAGGCTCTCTCTCTGAAAGAGATACGTCCTCTTTTACCCTCAACGGGAGGGGCCTGGGGGAGCGGAGCGGCCGGAAAGCTCCCGCGCTCACTGAACTTCATGGAATGCGGCGCTGCGATACGGGATACACTCCATCTCTCCCGCCTCGAACTCCACGGAGATCCGGAAAAAATGGTGTCGACGCTGGCTCTGTGCGGGGGATCCGGTGGAGCGTTTTGGCGCGAAGCGGCCGCGTGCGGCGCTGAAGGGTATTTCACAGCCGATATGAGGTACCACGAGCGCCTTGACGCACTCGACAAGGAAGTGTCTCTTTTTATTGCCGATCACGGAGAAATGGAGCGTTTTTCCCTCGCAGCCCTCGCGGAGACAGTGTCGAAAGCAACGGG
>LVBO01000038.1 GCA_001604435.1 Synergistales bacterium Syner_01 | reverse complement strand
CTGGATTCCCGCCTACTCATAACGAGGCCGGAGGTTGGACATCCATAGCCTCGTAGATTTTCTGCTGCTTCTCCAAAATCTCGCCGACAAGCAGCTTTTGTCCAGGGTGTTCGAAACATTCGATTACATCGAGCTTGTCCAGAAGCCCCTGCAGAGTGTAGTCCTTGAACAAGCCCGCATCCTGCATTCGCATCTTTACGTAGGACAGGTAAATCAGGGCGATGAATTCCACGAACAGCTTGCCTTCAAGGCTTTGTTCCGAAGAAACAAGGGTACGCCTCATGTTGAGCCGCTCCTTGAGGTTGCCGAAGGCCTTCTCCACCAGATCCTTGTTGCGGTAGAGCTCGAGAGCCGTGGAGGTGTCCATGGTCTCGTTGGACAGGAGAGCGAAAAAGCCGAAATAGCGCTTCGCCTTGGCGACCGCCTCCGCTTTGACGGCGACCTTGACGCCTCGTTTCGGGGTGGTCGCGATCTCGAAGAATCTGCGGTACGATGTCTCGTGTTCCGGGACTCTTTTCCCCGATTCGAGTTCGCTCTTGAGGGAGATCAGTCGTCGGTCGAAGGCCTTCTCTTCCTCCGCCGCCTTGTCGATGTTGTAGTAGTAGTGCACGTAGATGCGCCTGGGCTCCGAAACGGTGTCCCCTTTGTACGGCCGGTACTGCGTGTAGTTCCATTCGGCCTGCACCGTATGACAGTAGAGCTCGTACTTGTCGTTGAAGCGGTCGTAGGAGCGGAACCGCTCGTAAAGGGGCTCCAGGTTCTGTTGGATAAAGGAGAGGGACATCCTGCCCGCGATGATGAACTTGACATGCTCCTTGAAGAGGGCGTTGATATTGTCCTCGCTGTAAAAGCCTCTGTCCATGACCAGCTTGACTTTGGAGTACCCGAGGACGTCCAGCTCCGCCAGAAGAGTTTTCACGGTCTTGACGTCGGGAATGTTTCCGGCCAGCTTGCGGTAGTAGAAGGGGAGGCCCGAGGTCTCGCCGAAGACAAGAGCCAGATTCAACTGGGGCAGACGGTCGTCCTCCTTGTTCTTGCCGTACTGGACCTGCCCGAGGCATTCGGAGTAGCTGGAGACGGAGGTGATGTCGTAAGCCCAGAATTCTCCCTCCATACGCCTCCTCCCCTGCAGCTTGAAGAACTCGTGCTTCTCTTCTTCGGTGATGGACGCGAAGAGTTCGCTGCTCCGCTGGGAGCCGATGTTCTCTCCGCAGGGGTGTTTGTGCAGAGCGCTCCACTTCTCGAAGCGGTAGAGAGGGTTCTTGTCCTCCAGGATCAGGTAGTAGGCTATGGACAGGATCTGCTTGAAGGTCTTCGGGAAACATCTCTTCAAGTCTTCGGCGATGCCCAGTTTCTCGCCGATGGCGTCGAGGAGCCAGGTCGCTCCGTAGAAAAGCCGTGCTGTTCGAGCGGCAGGAACCGGTCCTGGTCCGGCCGGTATCCGCTCGTCCTTTTGCTTCCGGTGTCTGCCGTCGGTGGGGACGACCTCGCCGGTGTGTTCATCCAGTCGACCGATCAACGTTCTCTTTGCTCTTGACTGCCGTTTTTCCTTGTCCCAGTAGGATACGGATTCGTACGCATAGGTGATTCCGGAACGAGTATCTTTTTGAAAGACGATGCTTGCCATGGTTTCATCAC
>LVBO01000403.1 GCA_001604435.1 Synergistales bacterium Syner_01 | reverse complement strand
CGACAAGGCGGACGTCCTTGTCGTGATGAACCAGCCTTCGCTTGCCAAGTTCATCGACAGATTAAAGCCGGGCGGAGTTCTGGTGTACAACAGCAACCTCGTCGAATACGACAACTCGCGCAAGGATATTCAGGTTGTCGCCCTTCCCGCAACCACTCTCGCCGAGGAACTGGGCACCGACAAGATCACGAACGTCGTCATCCTGGGGGCCGTCGTTGAGTCGAGCGGTATTGTCGCCGACGCGGTGTGCGTGGAGACGATCAAGGAAAAGCTCGGCAAAAAGAAGCCGCAGTTCCTCCCGATGAACCTCGGCGCGTACGAAAAGGGAAAAGAGGTCGCCAGGGCATGTCTGAAGGCGTGAGGGAGAAAACCCTCGCGCAGGAGACCCTCTATACCGGCAGAATACTGAATCTCCGTGTGGACGATGTGGAACTTCCCGGCGGGAAACGGGCGATCCGCGAGGTTGTGGAGCACAGGCCCGCCGTCGGCATTCTTCCTGTCTTGGAGGACGGTACGGTGCTTTTGATACGGCAGTACCGCTACGCTGTCGGCGAGGACATGCTGGAAATTCCCGCCGGAATCGTCGAGGGAAACGAACCTTTCGACGATGCGGCCCGGAGAGAACTTCAAGAAGAGATCGGCTACTTCCCGGAGC
This sequence comes from Synergistales bacterium Syner_01, assembly GCA_001604435.1. GTDB lineage: Bacteria > Synergistota > Synergistia > Synergistales > Aminobacteriaceae > JAAYLU01. The sequence continues at coordinate 5,248 of LVBO01000403.1, read as the reverse complement.
ATTTGCGTGAGATCGGCCGCATTTACAACTCTCCCGGTTTCAGCACGGAGTTGATGGCGTTGTTCGTCGCAACAGGATTACGGCCTTCGAAGCTCCAAGAGGACGACGACGAGTTCATCACGGTCGTTCCCGTTGCCCGGGGCGAAATCCCGGCTTTGATCGCAGGAGGGAAATTGAAGGACGCCAAAACCTTTGCCGCGCTCTCATGGTGGCTGGCTGCCGGAGATGATCGCTGAATCCGGAGAGGGTAGTCAACGAAGGATTCTTTGTTTGAAAGTCCACTTAAGAGGAACCGGTTTTTCCGGTTCCTCTTTTTTTATGCTACAATGTAACTATTATGACATTATATGACTTTGAATCCGCGCACGAGGCGTTCCTTTCGTGGTTGTTGCTGGAGCGGGGGCTGAGCCGGAATACAGCCTCCGCATATTCGCGCGATCTTCACAAGTGGTTTGCGTATTGCACTACACACGGGATTCTCCCCTTTCCTCCCGAGGAAAACGGAATTGCCCGCTTCCAGCGTTTTCTCCTCGAGAGCGAGGGGAGCAAGGCTTCGCGTCAGCGGACCATGGCGGGGCTGCGGACCTGGATGCGCTTTCTGCAGGTCGAGGAGGTCCTTGATGACGATATTTCTCTTCCCACGCTTCCGCAAAAAGAACAGCGTCTTCCGAAAATACTCAGCGAAGGGGAGGTGGACCGACTGCTCAACGTCTGTTCCGGCGTTGACCCCCTTTTGCAAAGAGACCGCGCGCTCTTCGAAGTGGCGTACGGGTGCGGACTGCGGGCGAGCGAAATCTGCTCTCTCCGGGTTGGAGCTGTCGATTTCGCCGCGAAGACGCTGAGGGCGTTCGGGAAGAGCGAGAAAGAGCGCACCGTGCCGTTCCTTGGAGAACCGGCCCACAGGGTGCGCGTCTATCTCGAAGAGGCGCGCCCGCTTCTGTTGAAGGAGGAGAACGGCGTCCTCTTCCTTTCGAGGAACGGAATGAAGCTGAACAGGGAGGATATTTGGCGCATTCTGCAGAAGAGAGGGGCCGAAGCGGGGATTTCGAAAAAACGTCTTCACCCGCATATCCTCCGTCACAGCTTCGCGACGCATCTTCTCCGGCGGGGTATGGACCAGAAGACGCTCCAGGAACTCCTTGGACATTCCTCCATTTCGACGACCGACAAGTACCTGCACTTTGACCTTGAACTTCGGGACGTGTATGATGCTGCTCATCCACGTGCTTAAAGTAAGAAAATAAAGGAAGAGGAGTTGAGAGAATGATCGAAAAAGTCAAGGCCGCATGCGCTTTTCTCAGAGAACGTATTCCTTCTTCTCCGGAGTCCGCGGTGATTCTGGGTTCGGGATTGGGCTTTTTCGCCGATTCCCTTGAGGGGCGTACCGTGATATCGTATGAAGAGATACCGAACTGGCCTCTTTCGACCGCTCCGGGACACGGAGGCAGACTTGTTTACGGAAGACTGGGAGATCGCGATGTTCTCGTGATGCAGGGGCGCGTTCACTATTACGAAGGGTATCCGATGGAGCAGGTCGTCTTTCCCGTACGTGTGCTCGGAGAGTTCGGCGTGAAGAACCTGGTGATCACGAATGCTTCGGGCGGAGTGGATACCGCGCTCTCTCCCGGCGATATCGTTCTTCTGGAGGATCATATCAATTTTATGGGAGCGAATCCACTGCGCGGTCCGGATACTCCCGGGTGGAACGACCGTTTCCCGGATATGACGCGATGCTACGATGAAGAGTTCACAGCGGCCTTCGAAGCCGCCGCGGCCGCTGAAGGCGTGCCGGTGCGGAGGGGAGTGTATTTCGCTTTTTCGGGGCCTTCTTTTGAAACTCCCGCCGAGATACGGATGGCGCGTACGCTGGGGGCGACTGTGGTGGGGATGTCCACCGTACCCGAGGCGATAACGGCGAACGCGATGGGACTGCGCGTCTGCGCGCTTTCGTGCGTCGCAAACGCGGCTGCCGGCATGACCATGAACACGCTGACCGGACAGGAGGTGCTCGACGAGATGGCGAAGACTTCCGAAAAGTTGATTCGCCTCTTGAATCGTTTTTTCAAGGAGATGAGATGAAATGTTCGATATGATTTCGTTCATCGAGCGGAAAAGAGACGGCGGAGCCCACACGGCGGAAGAGATTCGGGAATTCGTTCTGAATTTCGCTTCCGGGGCTGTTCCCGACTATCAGGCGAGCGCATGGCTGATGGCTGTCTACCACGCCGGACTCAAGGGAGAGGAGTTGAAAGAGTTCACCCTGGCCCTTGCGCAATCGGGGCAGACGCTCTCTTTCGGCGATCTGAGAATCGTGGATAAACACAGTACCGGCGGGGTAGGAGACAAGGTCACGCTGCTTCTCGTTCCTCTGGCGGCGACCTGCGGTGTGAAGGTGGCCAAGCTTTCCGGGCCCGGACTTGGTTTCACGGGCGGTACTGTGGACAAACTGGAGGCGATCCCCGGATTCCAGACGCATCTTTCCTCGGAGCGTTTCTCCGACCAAGTGCGGCGCATCGGCTGCGCGATCTCCGGGCATTCAGCCGATCTGGCCCCCGCGGAGGGAAAGTTCTACGCGCTTCGCGACGTGACAGGAACGGTTCCATCCCTTCCGTTGATCTGCAGCAGCATCGTCAGCAAAAAAATCGCCGGCGGTGCGGATGCCTTCGTTTTCGACGTGAAATGCGGAGGCGGAGCCTTCATGGAAGATTACGAGAGCGCCGAGAAGCTTGCGCGCGCATTGGTTTCTCTTTCCAGAGCCCTTGGAAAAGAGAGCATGGCGCTTATTACCGATATGGACCAACCGCTCGGCGAATGGATAGGGAACAGCACGGAGGTGCTCGAAGCCGTTTCCGTTCTTCGGGGCGAGGGACCGAAGGATGTTAAAGAAATTGTGATCAATCTTGCAGGAGCGATGGTTTCCATCGATTCGGAGCTCTCTTTCGAAGAGGGGTGCGCGCTGGCGCGCAAGAAGCTGGAGGACGGCTCGGCCCTTGAAGCATTCGGGGCGATGATCCGCGCGCAAGGAGGGGACGACCGGGTATGCCGCACTCCCGAAACCATTCTTCCGCTTGCCGAAAAAACACATACGATCTCGGCGTCCGAAGACTGCACGGTGCAGGCAGTGAACGCCCGAAAGATCGGCGAAGGAGTCAAGCGGCTCGGGGGCGGGCGCATGTCGCTTGGAGATCCCATCGACCTTTCGGTAGGAGTGCGTATTTTGAAGAAGAACGGCGTCTCCGCCAAGCAGGGCGAGGCGCTTCTCGAAATCCTCTATTCCGATGATGCCAAGCTTGCGGACGCCCTGCCGTATTTCGAATCCGCCTATACGTTCGGCAAAGCGAACGAGCCTGCCGAAGAAACAGTGCAAAGGAGACTTATTCTTGGGAAGATCGGATAGATACGCGTTTTTTCGTTTCGGCAGCATTCTGTTCCTTTTGTTTTGCTTCGTTTGTCTTCCGCTTTCCGCTTCGGCCGAGGTGAATGTTCAGTGCCCCTCCTCGGTGGGCCTCGGCAAGCCTTTCATGGTGCGCGTAACCAGTTCCGTTCCGTTGACGGGTGTGGAAGCCGTTTGGCAGGGACGCATCGTGCAGCTTGGTGTTTCCGTGTGGAATGAACGATATATTTCTCTCGCGCTTCTCGGTACGCAGGTCGGCAAGGTGAAGACCGGAGACCATCCCATAACGCTCCGCCTTCTCTCCGGGGAAAGGAGTTCGGAACATCCGTTCTCGATCAAGGTGACGCCGGTTCAATACAAAGAGGACCGCCTGACGCTTCCCGAGAGCATGGTGACGCCTCCGGCTTCGGAGCTCAAACGGATCGAAGCGGAAAGAAAGCTTACGGGCGCGGCGCTCGCCACCATGACGGCGGAACGCCGGTGGGGGCTGCCTATCGTCAGGCCGGTTTCCGGTATTGTAACAAGTCCGTACGGAAGACGGCGCATACTGAACGGAAAACCGAGGAGCCCGCATGCGGGGGTAGACTTCAGGGCGGCAGTCGGTACTCCGGTTCTGGCGACGCTTCCCGGGAAGGTCGTGCTCACCGGAGATCATTACTACGCCGGGAAGAGCATCTATGTCGATTCGGGCGGCGGGGTGATATCCCATTACTTTCACATGCACACGATCGACGTAAAAAAAGGAGATTCCGTCAAGCCGGGGCAAGTGATCGGAAAGAGCGGTGTTACAGGCCGGGCAACAGGCCCGCATCTGCATTTCGGACTCGCGCTCGCCGGCCAGATGGTGGATCCTGAACCGCTTTTTTCGGCGACGTCCTCCGGGATGCTGGAAAAAGCGGCGCTCCGGAAGCTGACTCCCCGCTGGAAGTGACGCAGTGGAGATAGCGGCGGATCGCTGTATACTTTTGCCGAGAGGAGGGAAGCGGATGAGAGGTTGGAAGAGAGCTTTCGGCAGCTGGATGCTCTTGCTTTTGCTCGCATCGGCGGGGTGGGGGAGTTCTCTTGTCACGGACTATGAAGCGCGTTTTACAAAGTATTTCTCCGACAAAATCCAGGCGCGATCCGTATTGTCCGTTATTATGGCGTCCGAGGACGAGTTGCGGCGGGGCAAGGTTCCGACGTTGAACCTGTGCATCGAGGATGCTGTCGTCGAGGGTGTGCGCTACGACAGGCTGTTGCTTGTGATGCACGACGTACTCTTTACTTCCGCAGCCCGCGGCATCGTCGTCCATTCGCACGGCGAGAGTCTTCTTTCGGGCGGCATATCGAAGAAGACCTTTCAGAAAACGCTCTCGGAGGGAATGGCCCACTTCGCCGTCTCGGAACTCGAGCTTCGCAACGGAAGCGTTATGGTGAAGGGCGTGTATGATCGGCGGCTTACATTCCGGGTGCGGGCGCTGATGCGCTTCACCGGTTCCTATGTGATCGACGGAGAAGGCGTTGCAAAGGTGCGCTTCGACGACGCCACGAACGACAATCCGGCGATCACTTCGCTCGATGTGGCAAGGGCGATGGCGAATGCCGCGTCCGTGCTCTCGTTCAGGAATTTTTTCGGGGCTCCCCTCGTACGGGAAGTTATGGTGGATCACGATATGGTGTGGTTTTCCGCGAGAAGCCAATAGAAAGATGGTTGCGCCGCTCCCGGATGCTGGACTTTTTCCCCCGAAGCCAGTACAATTCTTGACGGCGAATGGAGGCGAATGTGTCCCGGTGGGCGCCCCGGACTTCAAATCCGGTGGGAGGCGGTATAGGCCGTCTCCGGTGGGTTCGACCCCCACACGCCTCCGCCAGTAG
>LVBO01000402.1 GCA_001604435.1 Synergistales bacterium Syner_01 | reverse complement strand
CATGCTGGTGATGATGGCCTCCTGATGTCGTTCAAGCTCGCGCGCCTTCGACGCGAGCAGATTCGTCGAACGGATTCGTTCCGAAATGTCGCGGATGATGAACGCGCGGCTGATCGAGCCGCCGGAGATATTGAGCAGCTTCGTCGAGACGGATACATCGACGGGGGCGCCGTCCTTGCGGACGCATTTCGTCTCGAAGGAGTGTTCGTCGGCCTTTTCGTCCGCCTTGTTCTTCAGATACGTCGCCACCTCGTCCGCAGCGTCGGGGTGGACGAGATCCCTCCATGAGAGCTTCTCAAGCTCCTCGCGGCTGTAGCCGAAGAGTTCGCAGAGATGCTCGTTGACCTTCACCCGGCCGCTGCGCTGCTCCAGAATGGCGAACCCCACGCTGTGCTGTTCGAAAAAAGCGCGGAAGCGCTTCTCGCTCCGGGTCAGCAGATAGAGAGCGCCCGACTGAAGAAGGAGCGCGACGAAAAGTCCGGCCGCGATGATGCGGTTCCTCCTGTGTACTTCTTCTTCGGCGCGTATTCTGTCCGTCGTGTCGATGATCATGGAGAAGAAGATATCTCTCCCTTCGATGGAAACCGGGTAAGTGTAGACTTCGACGTCTCGAAGCGTACCGTCCGCCGTGCGATTGCGGGTGGAGAAATGATTGGAGTGCATCGTTCCCGCTCGTCGAAGCTGCGTTCTCAGTTCTTCGGGAGACATCGCCGCTTCTATCCGTTGGAGGTGCATTCCGCGCAGCGCGCCGTAGCCGTAGAAGCTGTGGGCCGCCTGATTGCCGTCGAGCACGACGCCGCTCTCCGGGTCCACAAGCAGCATCGGGGCGCTGTGCGCCATGAAGAGTTCGTACCCGAAGAAGTTGCTTTCGGCGATGCCCTTCCACTCCTCGGGGAGCGGAGGGAGCTTCCGGTTGACGAGCAGCGACCGCGGGGGGAGCAGCGATTCGGAGATGCAGAAGCGTTCAAGCTGCGAAGCGTTGAAGACGTAGCGATTGGGGCTTTCGATGAGTATGGGGAGATCGTCCGCCTTCGCTCCGCCGAGGATTTTCAGCGCGAGCGCCGCGGCCTCCTGCCCCTGCGAGTAGCCGTGGGCCACCTTGCCCCCGACGATGCCGTGGGCGAGTAGAAAGTCCCAGCATCCGAAGACCGGGGCCGCGGTCGCGGCCGTAACGAAGCGCACGCTCTCCTTCACGGAAAAAACCCTTCTCTCCGGGGTGAGCAGATACGACAGGTAGAGGACGATATCGTCGGCGGTCAGTTGCTTTAGACGGTCCGAAAGCTCCTCCGGCTCCAGCTCGTTGAAATGGAGGAATTCCACTCGGCCGGAGAAGCGGGACTCGACGCTCCGAAGCAGTTCCAGATTGCGCCGCCCGGTCATCGTGGAATCGGAGACCACGGCGACATGTTTCGCGGACGGGCGCAGCTTCATGGCGATTTCAAGCGTCTCCCGAAGCGAGATGCTCTCGTTGACGCCGGTGATGTTGCTTCGTCCGGCGATCTGTTCGGAGGTGAAGTCGTTGATGCCGCAAAAGACCGTCGGAACGTCGCCGAAAAGTGCCGCGCCTTCGTCGAGGAAGAAACGGAACGCGTTGTCGTCGGTGCAGAGAACGACGTCGAAGACGATCCCCTTCTCCGTGTAGCGCTGCCGGAGCAGCTCGCGCATCGTATCGGCGTGGCGTTTCCCCGGATTTCTCGTTGTGTCCAGATATTCGACGTACAGGGCGATGTCGTCCCGTCCCGAGGCGTCGAGTTCGTCGACGATACCGGCGTGGACGGAGTCGCTCCACTCGTACCCCTGGTGGTACGAGTGGAGCAGCAGGATGTTGCTTTCCGCTGCGGCGGATGATACGGAAGGTGGAAAGAGTGCCGCGAACAGCAGGAACGTCGCGATAAGAGGGAGCGTCCTCCGGACAGAGCGACATAGCAACGTGCTCGAGATAATGGAGGGGCGCGGCATGTCGTTCACCATCCTTGTAGAGAGTCTCCGATCCGCCTTCGAAGCTATTGTATCATCCTTTGCGACTCTCTCTGCGGGTTTTCCCGCGATCCCGATGGTTTATAATGCGTTCGGGGCGCAGCCGTCCCGAAGCGGCTGCCGATTATGTACAACGAAAGGGAGGAATGAAGATGCGCAATGCGGTAGCGTCGATAGAGACCTACTACGAACGGGGAATGGGCTTTCTCTTCCGGTTGATCGACGAGTGTCCCGACGAACTCTGGGGGAAGAAGGGCGGAGGGTTCTTCTACTGGCAGCAGGTGTACCATGCGTTCTACTGCGTGGACTACTTCCTGCTTCCC
>LVBO01000401.1 GCA_001604435.1 Synergistales bacterium Syner_01 | reverse complement strand
CCGCCCGTCGGGTCGGCCCTCTTCGTGGGCTGCGCGGTGGGAAAGATCTCCATCGAAAAAGCGACCAGGGCGATGCTCCCCTTCTACGCCGCGATGGTCATCGTGTTGCTTCTCGTCACCTTTATCCCGCAGCTCGTCCTCTTCATTCCGAACATGCTGATGGGAAGCTGACGATTCCGATTTTCACTGGAAACACAAGAAAACACAGCGGCGGACCGGGGATTTTTTCTCCGGTCCGCCCTGTATACTGCTCCGTTTGCACACACCGAGGCCTGTTAACGCTTCCCGGCGTGTTCCAACTTCCGGATAAGCGCCTCCCGCAGCGGAAGATCGAGTCCGGGGAAAAAGCTGTCGACCATCTTCGGAACAGTGCGTCCTTTGATACGGGAGAAATCCGCCAGCACGAAGGGGCCTTTCGGCAACTCCCTGACGCCGTCGCAGTCGTAAAACGAGATCATCGCCGAGAAACACTCCACAAGCGTCGTCGGCAGTTCGCCGTACTTCTCGAAATACCCCTCCAGCGTGGGGCGGAGGCGGGTATTGCTCTTCGCGACGGAGTTCAGCGCGATGGAGCGGAAGGAGTGTTCCAACGCCGGGTTGCTGAAGCGTTCAAGAACGTCGTCCCCGTAGCGGTGGGCCTCCGGGTCGTCGGAAAAGGCGGGGACGATCTCGTCGTGGACCAGCTTCCGCAGCATCGGTGCGAAACGTTCATTCTTCACGAAGTCTTTGACGAGTTCCACTCCGGCGAGAAGGGCGACCGGAACGGACGCCGTATGCACCCCGTTCAGAATCCGCACCTTGCGCTCTCTGTAGGACGGAAGCTTGTCGGCGGTGACGATCACATTCAGCCCCGCCTTGTGGAAGGGCAGAACATCCAATATCGTTTTTTCCCCCTGGATCACGAACAGATGAAAGAACTCTCCCATGGTCAGGTTGTGATCTTCTTTTCCCAGACGCCGGAAGATCTCGGGAGCGTCTTTGGCGGGGAAACCGGGGACGATGCGGTCCACCAGCGTATCGTAGAAGGCGCAGGAGTCGAGATAGGAGAAGAAAGCCGGTTCGCACCCCCAGAGACGTCCGTACTGCTCCACGCACCGTTTCAGGGTCGCTCCGTTGTTCTCGATGAGTTCCAACGGAAGGATATGCAGCGGCGACATCGCTTTTTTCGCGCGGGCGCGCAGCACGGCGGCCAGCAACGACGGAAAGTTGTGCGGGTCCATCCTCTCTTCGAAAAAGATACCGGCTTCGGTGGTATTCGACGTCACCACCCGGAGATCGGGCGAAAGCGCGGCGTCGAGCAGCGCTTCCATCCCGCCGCGTTCGAAGGGGTTGGCCCCGCCCGCGATGACCGAGACGGGCTCAAGAAGCTCCTTATACTCGCCCTCATCGAATCCTTTCAGGAGGACGTGGTATTCTCCCGCCTCGACGAGCTCTTTCACTCTTCCGTTGGAAATAGGCTGTACAAGGAACACCTTGTGCCCTTCGCCCGTCGCGTCGGCAATACGCTGGAGCATCCAGTCGAAAAACGACCGTATGAAGTTCCCCTCGCCGAACTGCATCACTGTATAGTTCATCGTACCCTCTCCTTCATGGCAAGATATCCGGCCGCGGCGCATTCGCGGAGTTACAGCGTCACGCCGTCTTTAAATACGGCGATCTCTCCGGAGCGATTCTCCTCGTTGCGCGTACGGCGCCCGGATGCGGTTTCCAGCACGAGCTCGATCAGATCGTCCGCGAGGCTCTCTCTCGGTTTTCCCGAGAGCAGGGACCCCGCGTCGAAGTCGATCCAGCGGGGCTTGCGCTCGAACAGTCGCGTGTTCGAGGAGATCTTTATCGTCGGAACCACGGTGGAGAACGGCGTACCGCGCCCCGTAGTGAAAAGAATTATCTGCGCGCCCCCGGCGGCCATGGCCGTCGACGACACGAGATCGTTTCCCGGACCGAACACGACGCTCACGCCGGGACGCTTCGCCTGTTCGCCCATTGCGAGAACGTCGGTCACCGGACCGGAACCGCACTTGTTCACCGCGCCGAGCGACTTTTCCTCCAACGTAGTGATGCCTCCGTCCTTGTTGCCCGGCGACGGGTTCTCGTACACCGGCTGCTTGTGCTCGACATAGTAGTTCCGGAACCAGCGGATGGTCTCCGCAAAGGCCTCGAAGACCTTGCCTTCGGAGATTCGCGAGGCGACGACATCCTCGGCGCCGAACATCTCGGGTATCTCGGTGGCGAGGATCTTCCCCCCCCACGCGCTCATCCTGTCCGCGATCTCGCCGACCAGGGGGTTGGCGGACAGACCGGAAAAGCCGTCGCTGCCTCCGCACTTCACCCCCAGCGCCACCTCGGAGCGCCACGACGACTCCGGCGGCGCACGGATTCCGCGCCAGCCCGGCAAGGACGGCCGTCGTCCGTTCCAGGTCCTCCCCGAGCTGGGAGCAGCCGTAGGGGTGCGCAAGGACGCGGACGTTTTCTATCCAGGAGGGCGGCGTCCACTCTCCTGCGAGGAACTTCAGATACTCGTTGACGCACCCGACCGTCGGGATGATCCAAAGTTCGTTCCGGATACCGGGAACCCCTTCTTTTCGTCGGTACCCTTGGAAAGAAGGCGCGGGGGACGACGACGACGGGAACGGAACGGATGCGGCGCTCCACGAGGGACTCCACTCCGGACCGAGCCCCGAACGGACGTTGTGCACGTGCACATGCTCGCCCGCTGAGATCGGACGGCTCGCGACGCCGATGGGGAAACCGTACTTCAGCACGCGCTCGCCCTGCCCGATGTCCCGAAGAGCGATCTTATGTCCGGGGGCGATATCCGCGCGCAAAAGGACGCCCGCCGCGGTGAGAACCCCCTTCCGCCCTCCTTCCGGCAAAACGGCCACGCTGTCGTTTTCTCGAAGCAGGATACAACGCGCTTCGGTTGTGTTGCTCTCCATGGGCACGCCTCCTTGTTTCATTTGATAAAACCCTAATCTATCGGATAAAACGATGTTCTTTTTAAGAATAGCGAATGAAAGAGGAATGTCAATACGCCGTGAAACGAAAAAGCCGGAAGGAAACGATCCCTCCGGCTTTTCGTTTCACGGCGTCCTCTCGTCGGATCAGTCCGCGAGTTTCGGCAGCGTGTTCGCTCCATGAGGCATCAGCCATGTGGAAAGGTCATGCCCATGGCGTGCATAGACCTTGGCAAGGGCCTCGTCGAGGCTTCCGGAAACCGTGATGCCCGCTTTTTCAAGCGGAGCGGCCTCCATATCGGTGACCAGGTGAAAATCCCAGTTTTCGGTGACGAATCCGATGGTGTAGCCGACATATTTGGCGATGGTGAACTCCCTGCGAAGCTCTTCCTCGCGCGCGGGGGAATCGGGAAACTCGGTAAGCATGGAACACACTTCGTCGTTGCCGAACCCTTCTCCGCAGGAACTGAGAACGACGAGCGCGCCGCCGGGGCGGACAGCTTCCATCGCATTGAAGATGGTCTTCGAGGTCTGATAAAGATTGATATCCTTCGGAAAACCTCCGGCGGAGGCGATAACGAGGTCCGAAAGATCGCGGATTTCGGCGGCGTCGTTGACGTCGACGATACGCGCC
>LVBO01000400.1 GCA_001604435.1 Synergistales bacterium Syner_01 | reverse complement strand
TCGACGCATTTTGGGAACAGGCGAAAAAAGTCCCTTCGAAGGGAAACTGATCGTGTAGAGGATTACAAAAATTGATCGTATGGAGGAAATGCGCACATGACCACCCCGAACAAGAAAAAGAGCGAGACGGCCTCCGCAGCATCTTCCACGTCGCATAAGGAGACTGCTATGGAAAATAAGAACGAACCGCAGCCGAAGAAAGAGACGCAGCAGGTCAGAAAAGTCGGCATTACCGACACAACTCTTCGCGACGCCCACCAATCGCTCATGGCCACACGCATGAGAGTGGAGGACATGGCGGACATCATCGAGCAAATGGACGACGTCGGCTTCCATTCGATGGAAGTCTGGGGGGGCGCTACCTACGACAGCTGCATGCGCTTCCTCGACGAAGATCCGTGGGAGCGTCTGCGCACCATGCGGAGGCTCTTCAAGAAGACGAAGCTCCAGATGCTCCTGCGCGGCCAGAACGTCGTCGGCTACCGCCACTACGCGGACGACACCGTGCGCGAGTTCGTCAAGAGAGCCGTCGGGAACGGGCTGGACATCATCCGCGTCTTCGACGCGCTCAACGACCTCCGCAACATGGAGGTCGCGGCCGACCAGATCAAGAAGGAAGGGGCGCATCTTCAGCTCGCCTTCTCGTTCACGCTCTCGCCGGTGCACTCGCTGGACGCTTTCGGCAAGCTCGCCAAGGACATGAAGTCCATGGGCGCCGACTCCATCTGCATCAAGGACATGGCGGGCATCGTCAGCCCGGTGGAGACCGCCGCGCTCGTGAAGACGATCAAGAAAGAGACCGGGCTCCCCGTACAGGTGCACTCCCACTACACCAGCGGCATGGCCTCGATGGCCTATTTCGCCGGGCTTGAAGCGGGAGCGGACGTCGTCGACTGCGCCATCTCCCCCTTCGCCATGGGAACGAGCCAGCCGCCGGTGGAGTCCATGGTGGCCGCGCTCAAGGGCGGCGAGTTCGACACCGATATCGAACTCGAAAAGCTCGTCCCGATCGCGATGCACTTCAAGAAAGTCCGCGACAAGTACTCCAAGATCTTCGTAGATTTGGGCGGCGTGGACATCAACGTCCTCATCTACCAGATCCCCGGAGGCATGTACTCCAACCTCGTCAGCCAGCTCAAGGACCAGAACGCCCTTGCCCGGCTCCCCGAGGTGCTGAAGGAAGTTCCCCGCGTGCGCGAGGAGATGGGGTACCCCCCGCTCGTCACGCCCACCAGCCAGATCGTCGGCACGCAGGCGACGCTCAACGTCCTCGTCGGCGAGCGCTGGAAGGTTGTTCCGAATGAAGTGAAGAGCTACTTCCGCGGCGAGTACGGCAAGCCTCCCGCGGAGGTCGACCCGGAAATCCGCAAGAAAGTCATCGGCGACAAGGAGCCCATAACCTGCCGTCCCGCGGAGCTCATCAAGCCGGAGCTCGAAGACGCGAAGAAGGCCGTCGCTCCGTGGATCCTCCAGCCGGAGGACGTGCTCAGCTATGTTCTCTTCCCCTCCGTCGCCAAGGACTTCCTGATGAAGAAATTCGCGCGGGAGATGAAGGTCGACGTGGGCGTCGCGGAACTTGTCGACGGCGCCGGATATCCTGTCTAAAGGGAGCGTGCATCGGAGAAGAATGTACATCGATGTTGAAAACGAAGCGGGGGAGACCGGTACGTTTCTGCGCGAGCTCGATTTCGCCGACATGGAGACCATGTCGCGTTTCGCCGGGAACAATGACGAAAATCTCTCCGAGATAGAACAGCGGTATCCTGTGAGCCTCCTCGTACGGGGGAACAAGGTGGCGGTGCGCGGACCGGACGAGGTCGCCGTGGACGTAGCGTACCGACTTCTTGAGCAGCTCCGGACAATAGCCTCGAAAGGGCACTCTCTCCACCTGGCGGATGTCCGCTACGCGATGGATATGATAGCGGAGAAGGGGGCGGTCGATCTGGCCCCCCTCTTCTCCGAAGTTATTTGCACCACGGCCAGGGGAAAACCGATCCGGGCCAAGACCGAAGGGCAGCGCGCATATCTTGAGGCTGTCCGGAACAACCATGTCGTCTTCGCCGTCGGACCCGCCGGAACCGGGAAGACGTTTCTCGCGGTCTGCCACGCGGTGACGCTACTCAAGGCGTCGGCGATCAGCAGAATCGTGCTTGTGCGCCCCGCCGTGGAGGCGGGGGAGAGTCTCGGCTATCTTCCCGGCGACCTCCGCGAGAAAGTGGAGCCGTACGTACGCCCCCTGTACGACGCGTTCTACGACTTGCTCTCTCCGGAGCGCTTTCTGCGGTACGTGGACAAGGGGGTCATCGAGATAGCCCCCTTGGCGTACATGCGCGGACGGACGCTCAACGACAGCTTCATCATCCTCGACGAGGCGCAGAACACCACGCCCGAACAGATGAAGATGTTTCTCACCCGTCTCGGCTTCGGCTCGAAGGCCGTCATCACCGGCGATATCACGCAGATCGACCTGCCGAACGGAAAGAAATCCGGACTGATACAGGTCAGAGAGATTCTCGAAGGAATCGAGGGTATCGAGTTTTTCAATCTCACGCATTCGGACGTAGTCCGTCACGAGATTGTCCAGAAAGTCGTCAGGGCGTACGAACGCTACGAGCAGCTGCGGGAGCAGCGCGCATAAAGGCGGCGTATACATGGGAACCGGCAAACGAAAGAACTCTTTCCTGTTTTTCACCGAAGACGCTTCTCCGGACCTTCGTTCGCTCTCCCTGTTGCTCCTTGTCGCTTTCGCGCTGACCGTTATCTTTCTGAAATGGTTCTTTGAAGACCGGATATCCGGCTTCATGCCGGGAGAGGCCTCCTCGCGGACCTATTTCGCCCTGTACCCGATGAAGTACGAGGACGAGGACGGGACGGTCGCGCTCCGCTCCAGGGTGGGAGAGACCGTCGCCGGAGTGCTTGTCCGCGACGGGGCCGCGATGGACCGCCTCATCTCCAAGATAGAGATCATGGCGGGGGGGGACGTTGCTCGTCTCTCCCTCTCTCCGGGATTGACCGAGTTGATCAAAAGCTATCCGGAAGAGGCGCGGAAGAGGTTTTTGCAGGCGAGCGCCCGGCTGGGCAGCTTCTACCTCCAGTCCCAGGGGGAAAAGGACGGCGGTTTTTCCTGGTCTCCCGAAGTCCTCTGGAAGGAGATCGAGCGCCTGGATCTCCCCATGGAGGAGAACAACATCGTCTACCAGATTCTCGACGAGATTCTCCAGCCGCTTTCGCGCGTGGACGAAGAACTCACCGGGATGCTGCGGCGAGAGATGGGGGCCGCGCTTCAGCCCGTGGAGCGTACCATTGCTCCGGGCGACGTGCTCGTCGAAAAGGGACAGATCATCACCGACCAGGCCGCCAGGATCCTCGAATTGCAGGGCTACTCCAGGGTTTCTTTCCCGTGGAAGCAGATACTCTTCGCACTCGCGGTCATCCCGTTCTGGCCCCTCTGGCTCCGCATTCAGACTCGGACCCACGGCAAGGAGGAAAAGAACGAGCTGCCCTGGGTCTATCTTGCCTTTATCGTCGGCCTCAGCTGGCTTGCCGAGTACGTCTCCTCCCTCTTTCAAGCCCAGGGAATGGGGAGTCTCTTCCTTGCGGGATGCGCGTATTTAACGCTTCCCTCCCACCTTGCGCTTCAGCTGGTTCTGGGGGGAGCTATCCTCGGGGGGCTTGCGGTCACCGGATTTTCGACGCTCCATGTGCTGCTTGTCGCGCTCATGGGCATAATCAGCGCATTCGGAGGATATTTTGTCCTGATAGGCGTCCATTCCAGAGGACACCTCTGGAAGCAGCTCTTTCTTCTCGGCGTCCTTCAGACGTTGGCGGGGCTTTCGGTCAGATGGGCGTTCAACATCTCTTTTGCGGCGGAGATACTCATCCCGCTCATGCTCGGAAGCGCGCTTTGGAGCAGTCTCGTCATCGCGGCGCTGCCTCTTCTGGAGGACACCTTCGACGTCCTCTCGCCGCTTCGCCTGATGGAGCTGAGCCACCCGTCGAATCCTCTGCTCAAAAGGCTGCAGATGGAGGCGGCGGGAACGTACCATCACTCGCTGATGCTCGGGACGCTTGCCGAAGCCGTGGCCGACAAGCTCGGAATGAACGCGAATCTGCTGAAAGCGGGCGCGTATTTCCACGATATCGGAAAGCTGCGGCGGCCGGACTTCTTCGTCGAGAACCAAATGGGCGGAGAGAACGTCCATGACGAACTCAAGCCCTCGCTCTCCGCGCTCGTCATCATCGCGCACGTCCGCGAAGGGCTGGAGCTTGCGCATGAATACCACCTGCCCAGGGTTATCCGTTCGTTCATCGCGGAGCATCACGGAACGACTTCGCTTGCGTACTTTCTTAGGAAGGCGAGAAATATGGGACTCACCATTCCGCGGGAGCAGTTTTGCTACCCCGGCCCGAAACCGCAGAGCAGGGAGACCGGGCTGATGATGCTGGTCGACTCTGTGGAAGCTGCTGTCAGGGCGGAATCCAGGGCGGGTTCCGAGTCGATGCTCGACGTCCGGGATACGATCAACCGGGTGATCGACTCGAAAATCTCCGAAGGACAGCTCGACGA
>LVBO01000399.1 GCA_001604435.1 Synergistales bacterium Syner_01 | reverse complement strand
CATCCGTCGTCGACTCCGTCACGTTCTGGATCGCGGAAGTCATCTCCTCGCTGGAGGCCGCCTGTTCCTGCGAGACGGCGGCGATGCTCTGCACCGCCTCGGCGACCTTGCCGATCTCCGCCACGGCGCCTTTAAGGCGCTCCTGAGTGGCGGCGGCCTTCTTCATGGTCTCGTCGAGGATTCTGCCTGTGGTCTCGGTCGCCGCGATCGACTCCTCCGAACGCTTCTGAAGCCCTCCGATCAGTTTGTCGACCTCCTGCGCCGCCCGTGCGGAGTCTTCGGCGAGCTTGCGAACCTCCTCGGCGACCACCGCGAAACCTCTCCCGGCCTCGCCGGCGCGCGCGGCCTCGATGGCGGCGTTGAGCGCGAGCAAGTTCGTCTGATCGGCGATGGAGGTAATGGTGCTCACGAAGCCGGAAATATCGTCGACCGACTGCGCCAGCTCCTTGATGCGGACGATGCTCTTGTCCGATTCCCCTTCCGCTTTCCGTATGTCTCCGATGACTTCGTTCACTTCGCTCACCGAGCCGCTTGCGGCTTCGGAGGCTTTCGTCGCGCCTTCGGCGCCTTCCCCGGTGGCCTGCGCGGACGCCTGCGCTCCGGACGAAATCTCCTCTATCGACGCGTTCGTCTCCTGAAGCGCCGAGGAAGAGTGCTCCATCATGTCCCGCACTTTGGTGATGGAACCGGCGATCTCCTCCATCGACGAAAGCGTCTCCTCCGAAAGGGAGGCGAGCGTCTCCGCCCTGCGCGCCGTCTCGTCGGACTCTTTCCGGATGGAGGTCATGACCTCGCGCATGGAAGAAACCATGGCGTTGAGATTATGAGAGATCTGGGCGATCTCGTCCCTTCCCGAGTCGTCGTAGCGGACGGTCAGGTCGCCCGCGCCGAGTTTGTCGGTTGCGCGCTTCATGGAGCCGATCGCTCTGTTCAGCCCGCGGACGATCAGGAAGACGACGAGCGCGACGACTACGAGGGCCGCCGCCGCGATACCCAGAAGTACCGTGGTGAGGGCGTGCACCATCGCGGCGATCTCCGACACGGGGAAGAGGATTCCCAGGAAGAACCCCCGTTTCGTCGGCGTGAAGAATATCTGGCGTTCTTCCCCCTGGTACGTGTACGTCTCGAAGCCTTTTTCCCCGGCGACCATCTTTTTCGCGATGTTGCGTACCGCTTCGGGGATCTTCTCGTCCCGCAGCATGTTCGTTTTCAGGACGTCCTCCTCCGCGGAGTACGCGACGGGGATGCCGCTCTTGAGAAGCAGCATTCCGTTCCCCTTGCCGAAGAGGTTCAGAGCGACCACGTACTTGTTCATGCTTTGGACGTCCATGTCGCCGACGACGACGCCGAGAAGTTTGCCCGCGTCGTCGTAAATCGGGGTGGATACCGATATTACGAGCGTGTTGGCAATCATATCCCTGAACGGCTCGGAGAAGAAGACCCTTCCTTCTCCCGCGGCGACGGCGCTCTTGTACCACGGACGCACGCGGGCGTCGTAATCGGCGGGAGCCTTCCAGCCCGTGCCGTCGGAGAGCCTGCCCGTAGCCTCGTGTCCGAATTTGACGCTGCCGATCCCGACGCTCCGCACCTGCTTCGTCAACGCTGCGGCCAGCTTCTCCGTGTCCTCCTCGCCTGAAAGGCCGAGCTGCGTCATAGCGTGCCGGATCGACTCCGCTGCGGCGAGGAGCATCCCGTCTACGGAGTTGAACCTCTCGTCGAGAGTTGTCGCCGCGTTGACGACGACCTCCATTCCGGCGTTGTTCACCAGACCGCGCATCATCGTGTCGCCGCGATAGTAGGTGATCCCCGCCATCAAGACGATCACCGCCAGAACCACCGCCGCCATTCCCGTGAGCTTCCCTCGAATCGTCATCCTCATCTTCCTCCTTGTTTATAATATGACAATATACTTGAAAACATCACGTTTAAATGCGATAGACATTTTAAATACTCGTATTGGCCGAGTGCATCTTGCGAAAATGTGCCTGTTTGCGAGGATCGAGGTTGAATTCTTTTTCCTGGAGAAAGGGGATGGCGATCTCCAGAGTTACGATGGTTTGAAAAATTTCTTAAATTTAACCTTCTGCCAAAGAAGATATTACGCATGGGCATGAATTTTAGCAATGGGGCGAGGGGTTCTTTTTCGCTGGTCGGAAGTCCCTATATTGTCGTGCTATTTAAAGGTATAAAAGATGCATTAATCATTCTTATGACTTCGGCGGAGAGCGTTCAAAGACGCGGAGGGAGTGGCGGAATAGCTCCGCCGGACTATCGCTGCGCCGAACAGACCGCGGAACATCGCACGGTCGGTTCCTCCTCCGGAGGCGCGCATTCCACACGGTTTCTTCCTCGCCTTTTCGCCTCGTACAGCGCTGCGTCGGCCATCTTCACGAGCTCCAGCGGCTCGTTCCGGGCGTCCGGCGTCGTCGAAGCGCACCCCATGCTTATCGTGACCTTGCCGAAGGGGGTTCCGTCGTCCCTCGCGATGTCCAGTTCCTCGACGGCGGCGCGCATCGTTTCGGCGAGCGCGAAGGCGCCGTCGATTCCGGTGTTCGGAAGGAGCGCCGCGAACTCCTCTCCTCCGAACCGGGCGACAAGATCCGCCGGGCGTTTCGCCGCGGCATGCAGCGCGGCGGCGCATCTCCTGAGCACATCGTCGCCCGTCGTGTGGCCGCAATGGTCGTTGAACTCCTTGAAGAAGTCCAAGTCCATCATGACGAGCGAAAGAGGAACCTCTTCCCGCGCGGCGCGCCTCCATTCGCTTCCGAGACGCTCGTCGAACCTGCGGCGGTTCGCGATTCCGGTGAGCGGATCGATGCGTGTGAGCGTGCGCAGCGTGGCGGCCGCCATTTCGAGCGTCGTCTTCTGCTGATCGAGGGACTCTATCTTCCTGAACGCGTCGGAGTAGCGGCGGGCGAGGGCGACCGACTGCAGGAAGATGAAGACCAGGAATCCCGAGGGGGCGATGTACGCCGTGTCGATAAGAAGGCGATGGTAACAGATGTCGTTGCCGATGCACAAAAGATAGAAGAGGAACGCCGCGAGGAAAAGCGGCGCTTCCTCCCGTTTTCTGCGCACGGCGAGGATGAGGACGCCGAGGCCGTAGAGTCCGCCGAGCGCGATCACGATTTCGAACGGCGTCAGAAACGCGGTGAAGACAAGCGGGGGCGTGAAGAGGACAAGCGCCAGATAGGCGAAGGCGACCCCGTTGAACGCGAGGGTGACGACGGCGTTCATCTCGTCGCGGAACAGCGACCGGAGAAAGAGCGCGAAGGCCGGAACTCCCAGCGTGAACGGAAGGTACGCGAGGCGCACATGAAGGTCCCACGGAATTTTCGGAAGGAGCAGAAGAATGCCCTGCTCGTCGACGACCAGGGCGCGTACGGCCATCAGCAGACAGAAGGAGGCGAAATAGAGCGCGCTCTTTTCCGTCCGCCTCGGAAGGAAGATCGCCAGGTGGTAGAGAGCGATCATGAGCAGGCTCCCGAAGGTGAAAAACTTCACGCCGAGTCCCCTCTCGCGGAACTCCCGCACCGCGCGGGGCGTTCCCAGCAGCGGCGTCATGGCGGGGCCGCCTCTGGCGTGGTGAAAGTTCGAGATACGTTGCGAATCCGCTTCCGGGAAGCTTCTCTCCTTCGGAAACGAGATCTTTCCATGTCGACGGAAGCGGAACGAATGCCGCATCGTCGAGGGGACGGGAACGGTCCGTCGCGCCGGGCGATTCGAAGCGTCCGTAGGCGAACTCCCACTCTCCCGCCAGGGAATGCGGTCGGTCGAGGTCCTGCGCCCTCAGGTCGAGAACGCCTCGTTCCGCGCGCGGAAGCTCGTTTTCGGCGGCCGCCGGAACGAACGGCGGGAGCCAAAGGGCGACGGCGGCGAGGAGGAAAAGCCCGAAGCGTGCGCGCATCCCGCGTTTGCAGGGGACCCCGCCGCGCATGGCTCGTGTTCCGGACGGTATGATGCTTACACCACCTTGGAGAGCGACCGGCGGGTCTGTTTCTCCCGGTACATCCTCTGGTCCGCGATATACAGCAGTTCTCCGGTGTTGCGGCCGTCCTCCGGAAAGAGCGCGCTCCCGATGCTCATCCTCAGAAGGAGCTTCCGTTCCTCGTCGAGTTCGTGCTCCCTCTCCACCGAGTCGCGGATCGTCCGTTCCAAACGCTCCAAGTCCTCGCGGTCCTTCACCGCGCGCGTCAGCACGACGAACTCGTCTCCGCCGAACCTGGCGGCGATGTCCTCGGGACCCACGGTGTGTTCGAGGGCGCGGCTCATCAGCACGAGCGCCCTGTCTCCGGTGGCGTGTCCGTGGAGGTCGTTGAGCTGCTTCAAACCGTTGAGGTCGATGAGCAGAAGGGCGAACTTTTTTCGCACCGAGCTTTTCCTGCCGAGCAGCAGGTCGGCCGTCCGGTCGAATTTTCTCCGGTTGGCGAGGCCGGTCAGGCTGTCGTGGTCGGCGATCTTCAGGATGAAGCGTCGCGCCCTGAACATGACCGCCATGCAGAGGCCGCAGGTCCACCCGGGTACCCACAGGAGGAAGGCGAAATAGACAAGGTTGGAGGAAGGGTGAACCGCGTTCCCGACCGCTCCGGCGAAGGCGTTCGCGCAACGGAAGGCCAGGGCCGCCGCGAGGGAGGCGCAGCAGAAGGAAGGGATCGCGTGAATGGCGCGTTCCAGTCCGTGCGTCCCCCTCATCAAAACACAGGCGATAAGAAGCAGGATGAGGACCATGATCGGGTCGTTCAGCATGTATCTGACGGCGGCGTTGTCCGCTCCGAGAGAGGATGTGAACAGAAACGCTCCCGCGATGACCGGCAAGGCGAGGGCGCGCTTCGCCTCTCCGCCGATTCCTTGAAAACGGAAGATGCCTTCGAGAACCAGGAGGAGTCCGAGAGGGAAGCTCGCTATGAAGAGAGGGTACGAGTACTGCCCGATTAAAGAGAACCCCGTCGTCGGCAGAAAAAAGTGCGCGAAAAGCCCCGCTCCCCCGATGAATGCGCCCCCCGCCCAGAAGGCCGGGCCTTTTTCGGAGGCGTTCATTCGCCAGACGATGAGCATCGTGACGCAGCAGATCAGAGAGGTCGCGCCGAGGGCGATTTCGAGCGTCGCCAAGTCGAGAACGACGATGAGTTGTTCGAGCATTGTCCTTTCCCTCCGCTTGTTTTTATTGGATGATTGTGCTTTGCGCATCGTTGCGGACTAAAGAATGCGTCGCAATTCTATCACTTTTGAGGTGATTTTGCGCGGGTTTTTTGTACTATTTTGTTTCCTGCGCGAAACTTTGTTCTTATACTTTCTCAAGGTGAAAAATACCGGTCGCTCGAAGTCCGCCGTTGCCTACGAAGCGCGGCGGGAATCGACCCGGTCCGCGGAAACCGGGAGTGCGCGCGCAACCCGATCATCCGGCGGAGGGTGTTCCTCCCCTACAAACCGAGCCTGAGTCCGCATTCGGAGGAGGCGTTCGTTCCGGAGCAGCGCCTCCTCCTTCGCGCGCTGCAAGAGTACACCTTCACACAGTGTCAAAGTCAAGGGGGAACGGCCGGTTGTGTGACGACCGGTTGAATAAAAGGGAATTCTGTCTGTATAATTGAAACCGCCTTCATGATGAAGAGAACGGAACGATCGAGGTGAGCCCATGCTTCCGCCGACCAAGAACGTCTCCATTAAAAACACCATCCTCGCGGCGTTCGTGACGCTGACGCTGATCACCGGCGGAATTTCGGGCGTTATCGTCTTCTCCGGATGGCTCTCGTCCGCGGAGGAGAACGCCGTCCGCATGGCCGACGAGATAAGCGACGCCATCTTCGGCAGAGTGAACGCGCATTTCAATGTTCCGCTGCATATCAACGCCGCCTACCGCGAACAGCTGGAAAAAGGCGTCATCGACATGAATAATCCGCTCCAGCGCGAGCGTTTTTTGGTTTCCGTGATGCGCGCGCACTCGGGCGACGTCATCTACAGCTTCGGCTACGCCACGGTGGAGGGTGAGTACTACGCCGTCCGGTGGAACGAGCGGAACGAGCTGGAGGTCGCGCGGAACAACGCGGAGACCGGCGGACATTCTTTCTATTATTCCGCAACCGACGACCTAACCGCCGGAGAGTTCGTGATGGACGCGGGCGCCTTCGATCCGCGCACGAGGAACTGGTACATCGCCGCGAAAGATGCGCACGGGCCGGTCTTCTCGCCAATTTACAAACACTTCGTCATGCCCGACCTGACGGTCTCCGCCTCCTGTCCCGTCCGCACCGGCGACGGAACGCTGAAGGGCGTTCTCGGCGTGCACATCACCCTTTCGAAGATCGACGGCTACTTGGAGGAGGCGATGCGGAGCAAGGGCGGAGTGGCCGCGATCGTCGAAAGAGAGTCCGGGGCGTATGTCGCGAACTCCATGGGGTTGCCGAACTTTTCATTCCTCCCGGATGGGCGCGTGCGCAGGCTTTCCGCGAAAGAAGGCGGAAACGCCCTGCTGAAGGCCGCATACGAAGAGTTCCTTCTCGAAGAAGGGCGGCGCGGCATGAAAATCGAGGACGGCGCGGAGGCGTTCTTCGTGCGCATGGAGGAATATCGTCTGGACGGGCTGGACCTCCTCATTTTTTCCGCCATCCCCGAGGCGCTCTTTACCGCCGGGGTCTTCGACAGCATGCGGCTGGCGCTCGTGCTGGTCATTCTGGTGCTGCTGATCGCGATTACGGTCTACAGCGCGCTCGCGAGCGCGTTCATGCGCCCCATGGAGAGTCTGATCGAAGCCACGGAACACTTCTCCGGAGGCGAACTCGAAAAAAGGGCGACCGTCGTGCGCGACGACGAGATCGGCAGTCTCTCCCGATCCTTCAACGCAATGGCCGACAACATCTGCCTTCTTGTCGGGACGCTTGAATTAAAAGTGCAGGAACGCACCGCGAAACTGGAGGAGACCAACGCGGCCCTGAACGAAAGCGAAGAACGTCTTCGACTGATCCTCGACTCCACCGCGGAGGCGATCTACGGAATCGACGCGGAGGGGCGATGCACGTTCGCCAACGCGAGCTGTCTCAGGATTCTGGGATACGAGCGTCAGGAAGAGCTGTTCGGCAGGGACATGCACTCGCTGACGCACCACTCGCGGAGTGGCGGCGCCCCGATCTCGCCGCACGAGTGCAGGATTTGCCGCGTGCTCGCCACGGGCGAAAGCGCCTTCGCCGACGACGAAGTCTTCAGGAGGGCCGACGGAACGCCTTTCGACGTGGAGTACTCGGCCTATCCGCAGTACAAGAAAGGAGAGCTCATCGGCGCGGTCGTCGCGTTCATGGACAATACCGAACGGCGGAAAAACCGGGCGCACATCGACTTCCTCACCTACCACGACGCGCTCACCGGTCTGTACAACAGGATGTACTTCGAGAAAGCCTTGAAACGGCTCGACGCTACGGAGTATCTTCCGGTCGCGATCATCTTCGGGGACGTGAACGGCTTGAAGCTGACGAACGACGTCTTCGGGCACGCAGTAGGGGACGCGCTCCTGAAAAGGTCGGCGGAGATACTGAAAAAGGCGTGCAGGGAGAGCGACGTCGTCGCCAGAGTGGGCGGCGACGAGTTCGCAGTATTGCTGCCCGGAACCGGGCCGGAGTCGGCGAAGAAGGTGATCGAAAGAATCCGGAACGAGTTCGGAAAAGAGCGGATCCTTGCGATAAAGGCGAGCATCTCCATGGGGTACGCCGTGAAGACGGGCCCGGACGAGCAGCTGGAACGCACTGTGAAGGACGCCGAAGACGCGATGTACAAGGAGAAGACGCTCGACCGAAAAACCGTCGCGGCGGAGATGGTGCGCACGATTCTGGAGACGCTCTACTCCAGGAGCCCCCGGGAGCGCAAGCACTCGCTCGCCGTCGCGGAACTGTGCGCCGAGACGGGGCGCGCGCTCGGTCTCCCGGAGCCGGAGACGCGCCGTCTTCGGGAGATGGGGCTGCTGCACGACATCGGCAAGATCGCCGTCGATGAAGTCCTGTTGAACAAAAACGGAACGTTTACAAAAGAGGAGCGGGAAAATATCGAGCAGCATCCCGCCGTCGGCTACAGGATATTGAACCTGTTCGACGATACGATCGATCTGGCCGAGGGCGTCCTGTATCACCACGAGAACTGGGACGGTTCGGGGTACCCCATCGGCGCGCGGGGCGAGGAGATCCCGCGGCAGGCGAGGATACTCCGCGTCGCGGAAACCTACGACGCGCTCAGAGGCGCGTTCCGCAGCAGCGCGATGAGTCGCGAGGAAGCGCTGAAGGAGTTGGAGCGGCATTCGGGCGGCATGTTCGACCCGGAGATCGTGAAGGTCTTCTTCGGCATGATGTCCGGGGCGAAGTAAGGGGCGCGCTATGCGGCCAGGAAGCTTGCGAGGAGCTGGAGTGCGAGAAAGGCGATGAGCGCGTGCAGAAAAAAGCCGCTTCGCACCCTGCGCAACGCGGCGACCATGACCGCGAGGACGGCGGCGGCTGTGTTCGAGGCGATCAACGGGACGGAGATGTTCAAAATTCCGTAGATCGCCCATTTATCCGCGGATTCTCTCTCGAGCCACGACCACCAGACGAAGGTCGACGCCATGAGCGACGACGCCCAGAGGAGCATGGCGAGCAGGAGAAAGAAAAAAGCGCTTCGCGCCGCCCCGCCGAGGACGATGAACAAGAGGGCGAGCATGCTGTTCGCCAGAAGCAGAAACACCGGAATGGACACCGGCATCACCCGCCTTTCTGGAAAGCAGTATAGCGCGAGCGCGCAACATCCTGCAACATCCTGCTTGTGCGGTTCCGGAGCGCGCTCTTTCAGTTTTCCTCTTTGCGCATGTTCTTTTCGAGTTCCGTTTTTATTTGAAGCGCAGAAGAACGATTCTGGGCTCGTATTTTTTCCGCATGAACGGCAGACGCATGAGCAGGCCGAGCATGCCCGCGCGGTCAAGTCGGTGGTCGAAAAAACGCCATTCTTCGAGAATCTCGATGGAGGGGCTCCAGCGGGTCAAGTCACGGCTGTCCGATGTGCCCCACTTGAACTCGGGAGCGTTGTGCAGCCTGCTCAGAGAGTCGTGCCTCCTGCTCTTGCCGACGATGCCCGGACCCTGCACCTCGACCAGCATCCGTCCGCCGGAAAAGCGCTCCGCGATGCGGGCGAAGAGCGGCTTCAGTTCGCGTTCCTCGAAGTACATGAAAAGGCCTTCGGCGATGAGCAGCGTTTCTCTCCCTTCGGTGTCGACGTCGTCGAACCATGATATATCGAACACCGATTTTGCAAGGAAGCGGTAGCGCTCGTTCTCGGCGAAGAATCGTCGCCGCACGTCGAGCGCTTCCGGGAGGTCCAGCTCGTACCACAGGACGTTCGCGCCGCCGATTCTGGCGTGCCTCGTGTCGAGTCCCGCGCCCAGGTTGATCACGCACGCCCCGGGATGTTCGTCGAGGAACGCCCGAACAGCCCTGTCGAGGAGCATCGTTCGAACCGCGACTCCGAGCTGCGAGAAGCGCGCGGAGCGAAACTTCGAAAAGTCGTAGTCGATCCGCGACAGCATTTCGACGGCTTTTTCGTCGCGGACGAGGGGGGCGGGCCCGCCTGTTTCCGCGGCTCTGGCCCAGAGGGGGATCAGCATCGTTTCCGGTATCCCGGTCAGCTTCGTATCCATGATCAGGCGTCCTTTCGCGCCGCGCGGCCGATGGTGACTTCCATTTCGCCTATGCTCGACTGTTTCGCGAAAGTCCGCGCCGATTGAAAACCGTTCCGCAGCATCGTTTCGGCGATCTCCCCCTGCGGGATGGCGAAATCCGCGCCCATCATCTCGGGGAGCAGAAACTCGGCGATGAGATTGACCGGCTTTGTTCGCTCCTCCCTGATTCCGTCCTGGTGGGTCATGAAGATTCCGCCCGGCGCCAGGGCGGTGCGGACCCGACGGAAGAGGTCGTCGAACCGGTTCTTGAAGAAGTTCAGCGTCGCGCTTGCGAAGATCAGATCGTACGGGCCCTGCAGATCGTCTTTCATATAGTCGCCCGCGACGACGGAAACTCTGCTTTCCATTCCGTATTCCCGGACGAACCCTTCGGCGACCCGGGCGACGGAGGGTTGCTCCAGCACGACGCCGTTCATCGAAGGGTGAGACGAGACGATGGCAAGAGTATAAAAGCCGGCGCCTCCTCCGAGGTCGAGCATCCTGCTCATTCCGGGGAACTCCGGCAGACCCGCCGCGATACGGGCGATACGCTGCGCTTCGCCGCCGTACTGATAGGCGGCCGACAACCGCGCCGATTCGGCCCACATGGCTTCGTTCCCCATATCGAGCGGCGTCTGGGGCGGTCCCTTACGAACAAGATCGTCGAGAGCGACGGGGAACTGTTCATGGAAAGACCCTACGTGCAGCAGATAGGTTCCAAGATACGCGGGTGATTCGGAGACGAGGAATTCGGCGCTTGTTTCGGTCAGCTCGTACTTGCCGTCTCTTTTCCGAATCAGCCCCATACCGGTCAGGACGTTGAGAAAGAGTTCCGTGTTCCGCGGATGGGCCGAGAGGCGGGCGGCGATTTCCTCGGCGGCGCGGCGGTCGACGTGGTCGAAGATCTTCAGCCGCAACGCGGAGGAAAAGATCCTCTGACGCAGACCTCCGCCGACGATGTCGCTCAAGGCGGACCAGTCGTTCGTCGTCTTCGGGATACTCTTCATCGGACCGTTCCCCCGCGAAGAGAGAGAACGTACGCGAATGGAGCGATGCGACGAGGCGTTCCCGCGACTCGAAGTTCATTTTTCAATATGCGAAGCATGAAACGATCTCCTTTCGATCCGTCGAAACTTCTCCTTTGAAGCCGATACGCGTTCCGCAAGTATGTTAGATATATAAAACTCAACGCAGAATAGCAGAATTCGTTGCTGCTTGTCAAGCGGATTCGCCGCGTTTGCGACGATTGGCGGCGCTTCTGCCGAAATCGCGTGCATCCTGGATTCCCGCCTACTCATAACGAGGCCGGAGGTTGGACATCCATAGCCTCGTAGAT
>LVBO01000398.1 GCA_001604435.1 Synergistales bacterium Syner_01 | reverse complement strand
GGTCGGGAAAGCGCTCGGCACGGTTGCCGGCGCCCTACGGAGCCAGCTCGGCAAGCTTTTAACGATACGGCAAATCCCGGCTCTCTCCTTTATTCTGGATACCAGCGAAGAGTACGGACGCAGCATCGATGTCCTGCTGGATTCCTTGAAGACCGATGAAGCCGGTAGAGTGGAAGATGAAGACGACGTTGCCGAAGACGACCTCGACACGGATGAATCGCCGGAGGCTCGTTGACGGGGAGGATGGAATGAACGCTTCGTATGCTTCACCGGATGGTTTTTCCGCGTTCATTCGCATTCTTTCCGATGCCTCCGAATGGATTATTCTTTCTCATGTCAAACCGGATGGCGATGCGCTCGGTTCCGCGAGCGCTTTCGCCACGGTCGGAAGGCAACTCGGAAAGACTGTCGTTTGGGGAGGTCCGGACGAGTATCCTTCCCGTTACCTGTTTCTTGCAGGTTCAGTTGCGTTCCGTCCGAACCTGAAGCTCTCCTCGCTTCGACTATCCGAAAAAAGCGTGGTTATTGCGTTGGATACTTCGACGCGGGCTCGTTCAGTAGAGGATCTTGACGTTCTTCCCGGAAGCGTGCGCCTGCTCAACATAGATCACCACGCAGACAACGAAATGTACGGGACCGAAAACTATGTGGATCCGGCCTCCTCTTCGACCGGCGAGATTGTCTGGCTGTTCCTTCGCGAGTGGGGGATACCATTGCAAATCGAGGTATTGGAAGCCGTGTACACCGCGCTTGCGACCGACTGCGGGAACTTCGCGTTCTCATGTACAACGGGACGGACTCACAGGGTTGCGGCCGAGCTGCTTGAAGGAGGCGTTTCCCCGGCGAAGATGGATGAGCTCATCCGGTGCAATGCCACTCTTCCCGCCCTTCGCCTGAGAGCTGTCGCCTTATCCAGGGCTTTCGTCGCAGGAGGCTTTGCAGCGTTTACATGGTTGCGGCACGAGGATTTTCTGCGTACAGGCAGTGAGCGATCAGCTACCGAGTTTCTTGTAAACGATCTGCTCGCTCTGAAGGATGTCTCTTTTGCCGCTTTCTTCGTGGAGGACGAAGAGTGCGTCCGAGTCTCGCTCCGGTCGAGAGGCGTCGTTCAGGCAGCCGAAATAGCCCGCGTATTCGGGGGAGGGGGCCATCCCCAGGCTGCCGGGTGCAGGCTCCCTCTGCCTTTATCGGATGCTGTGGAGAATATGCGTTCTCTTGTGGAGGAACGGTATGACGAGCGGCTTTCTTCTGCTGAATAAACCGACCGGCGTGCGAAGCACCGTCTGCGTCGCCATTGCGAAAAGGCGGCTGAACAGAGGGTGTAAGATAGGGCACGGCGGCACCCTCGATTCTACGGCTCAAGGGTTGCTCGTCCTCCTGGTCGGAGGAGCAACTCGGACGAGCGATCTCGTGATGTCCCTGCCGAAGCTTTATGAGGCCACGTTCGTACTCGGCGAGGAACGTTCCACCGACGACTACTCCGGCGAACCTGTTTTTAAAGGAGACGTCCCGGACGATGCACGGGCCCGTATCGAGGCTGTGCTTCCGTCGTTTTTCGGGGTTCGCCTCCAGCTGCCTCCGGGAATCTCCGCCGTTCGGGTCGGAGGAAGACGAGCGCATGCCGTAGCGCGTTCGGGAGAGGAACTCTCTCTTCGCAGCAGGCCTGTCTTCGTACGTTCCATTGCGCTCCTTCCCGGAGAAGGGATGCGGAATGTTTTCACGGTTCGCGTCCTCTGCGGGAAAGGAACCTATATTCGCAGCATCGTCCGCGATATAGGAAGAGCGCTCGGATGCGGGGCCTATATCCTCGAACTCGTCAGAAAGAAGTCGGGCACGCTCTCCCTGGAACATGCTCTCTCGTTTGAAGAGTTCCAGAACGGAAATGCCGATCTCCGGTCGCATCTTCTTCCTCTCGCTCGTTTCGCGGAAAATTTCTTCTGCTATGAAGCCGATGAAGAAAACGCGTCCCGTCTGCGCGACGGCCTCGTTGCGCCGCTTGCCTCCCTTCGGTTCGCGCATGAGGGGCTTCTTTCTCCGTGCCGAGGAGCGGCGGTCCTGGGAAAATCACTCTTCAGCTACGGACGCCTACTCCGGGAAGGGTTCTTCAAGCCTAAAATCAATATTGATCTGGAGGAAACCGAATGATCGTCGTTCTTGGCGCTTTCGACGGATTCCATAGAGGACACGCGCTGCTCCTCGATCGAGCCAGGGAGCTTTCCGAGCGACACGGCACTTCGCCTTCAGACGAGGAGTGGGCGGTGGTGACGTTTTCTCCGCACCCGGACTCCGTTGTCCGCGGAGGCGTGTTCTCGCTCTTTTCCGAGGAGGAACGGGACCTTCTCGTTCGCTTTTTCAACATTCCGCATATCGAGAAGATACCCTTTGACGAGGCGCTCTCCCGAACTACCGCGGAGGGATTTCTCGCTCTTTTGGAGTCGCTCCTTCCGGTGACGGGCGTTATCGTCGGGGAAGATTTCCGTTTCGGGCATGATCGGGAAGGCGACGCCGCATACTTACGGAATGCGGCCGGACGAAAGGGATGGCTCTTCGAAAAAGTGGATTCCTTTGTTCTTGACGGAGCAAAAGTCGGAAGCAGCGAAATTAAAAAGCATGTTATTTCCGGAGACATCCAGCGTGCCAGAACACTGCTCGGATACCCCTTCTTTTTTAGGGGAAGGGTTGTTTCCGGAGATGGCAGAGGGCGAACTCTGGGTTTTCCCACAGCAAACATCGAGTATCCGGAGAAAAAAATACTTCCCCAAGGGGGAGTATACGCCGCATCCGTGCTGATCGGAGACGAATGGCGGCCGGGAGCCTTGAATATCGGATACAACCCGACATTCCTTCCCTCTCTGGAAAAACCGCGTTTCGAAACGTATGTGCTGGACCTCGACGAGTCGCTGTACGGAAGAACGATGACGGTATTCCTCGAGTCGCTCCTGCGCCCGGAAATCAAATTCGAATCGACCGACGCGCTTCTACATCAGATGCAGCTCGACGTGCTGCGAGTGCGAGAGTGTTTCCGCGAAATGCATGCCCGTCACGGCGATGTTTATTACCTTTTGTCAAAAGCATTTTCCTGATACGAAAGCGTTCCGACTTGAAAAATCCGGGAGAGGGTGGTACTATTCCTCGTGCTGGCGATTTCCCGGCATCGTATTTTGGGTTTACAGAAAATAAGCAGCGAAGACGGGCCTGTAGCTCAGTGGATAGAGCGGCACCCTCCTAAGGTGTAGGTCGGCCGTTCGAATCGGCCCAGGCTCGCCATTTTTGTTTCGGTGTTTTCGGGAAAAAGAGGTGTACAATGTGCTTGATGCTTTACGAAAACGTTGTTTTCTTCTTTTAGCCTTTTTTTCTCTTATTTTTTTATTGTGTGTGCCGGTCGAGTCACTTTCAATTCGCTTTTCGGACGGAAGCTCGTTTCTTGTCCTCCCCGTCGCTCCCGGAGATTCTTTTTTATTGAGCTTCATTCATTCGGTTGAAAAGTCCCCGGTGGAGAGCGAGTTTCGTGTTCTTTCGGGCAAAGTACGTCAGTGGGAGGAGCGTTTTCTTTCTCATAACGCAGGGTTGCCCACGGAAGCTCCTCCAAACGGGCGATTCGTCATGGATACGGAATGGATGATTCTGAGAGGAGGCGGGCTTGCCGTCCGGAGTTTTCGGTATCGGGTCGGCAACGAGCAGTACGGCAGGAATTTTATGGTTCTGCCGGACGGTACAAAGATACTCCTTTTTGAGGAGTACCCTGGATGCATTCTTCTCTTTTCGGCGGAAGCAACGTCTTTATTGAAGCATCTTGTATCGCGAGTGTTTTGAATACGATCAGGAGGTGGTTTTATTGGCCGAAGTTTCCGAGAAGGACGGAGTGAACGGACGGAACGAAATCGATCTTGACGCTCTTCGGCGACAGTTCGACACCGAGGCCAGGTATCGAAAGCTTTCGGGTTTTCCGG
>LVBO01000397.1 GCA_001604435.1 Synergistales bacterium Syner_01 | reverse complement strand
GGCCATGCCGACCCCGATGGCGAAGAACGCCTGCCCGATGCAGTCGTAGACGGCCCGGGCGGTGAACTTGGAGAAGTCGGGCTTGAGGTAGTAGACGAGCCCCTCGGTCGCTCCCGGCAGGGTGAGGGAGCGGACGATCAGCACGGTCAGAATGAGGAAGAGCGCGGGCATGCAGAGGGAGTTGGCGAATTCAAGCCCCTTGTTGAGCCCTCGACCGATGATCAGCACCACGAGGACGACCGTGGCGGCGCTCCAGGCGATCACTTCGGGCGTGTTGGCGATGAAGGCGCCGAAGTATTCGCCTATCTCCGCGGGGGAGAGGGCCTGGAACGTCCCGAGGCCCGTTTTGAAAATGTACGCCATGACCCAGCCCGCTACCGGCATCGTATAGCCAAGAAGGAGCTGCATCGCGAAGATGTTCAGATAGCCGTTGAGCGTCCACGCCTTCCCTTTGCCCAGCTGCCGGTACGCGCCCGCCGGATTCTTCTGCGAAGCGCTCCCCAGCGCCATTTCGAGGACGAAGAGCGGTATCGCGATGCCGAAGATGATGAGCACGTAGAAGAGCAGAAAGATGCCTCCCCCGTATCTTCCCACGAGATACGGGAAGCGCCACAGACTGCCTATGCCGATCGCGAACCCGATCGCCGAGAGAAAGAAACCGATTTTCGATGAAAAACGTTCCCGTTCCATACACTTCATCGCTCCTTCCGGTTGCCGAACCGTTTACTCTCCGTACACTTCCCGCTCGACGCTTCCGTACGCTCGCTCCGTGGGCGTGATCCCCTCCTTCGCCGCCTCGTTCAGGTTCTCCCACGTCTTCTCGGTGCACAGCGCCCCGACCTTTTCCATCAGCCGCTCCATGCTCGCCTCGTTCTGGTGGACGTACTCCTCGTAGCCGGCCATCACGCCCGCGATATTGTGGTACCATTCCACCTGATACAGAATTCCCCGCTCGGCGAGCATCTTCGCCAGTCTGTACTCCTCCTCCTGACTCGAAGCCTTGAGGACGTTGTTCGCCGGTCCCATGANNAGAATGGCGGAGGGATCGACCGCCTCGATCGAGGCCTCGGGATGCTTCTCTTTCAGAAGTCGGACCGCTGTCGGATCAAGATCGCACACGAGCAGCTTCGCGCCGTCGCGGATGAAGTCTTCCGCCAGAGGGAAGCCCACCGCGCCGAGCCCCTGTACGGCGATGCGCTTCCCTTCGAGCGAATCCGATCCCCGGAGGAAACGGGCGCCCTGCTTGACCGCCATGTGCGCGCCGTGGGCGGTGGGAGTGCCGGTGGGGCCGAGCGGTCCTTTCGGGCCGCCGGTGATATGCAGGGAGAAATGCTCCTTCATCACGTCCGCGAGATCCGGGGGGAAGCGCATGTCCGGCCCGGTGGTGTTTCGCGTCCGGTCGTTGGCGTAGGAGAGGAAGCCCACCTGGTCCATGTTTTCGAGATCCACCGGCTCCATCTGCACCGTGATTTTGCATCCGCCCATCGGAAGACCCGCCGCGACGTTCTTGAACGTCATCCCCCGGCCCAGATTCATCCCGTCGACGAAGACGTCGATCTCGTCTTCGTCGGTCTCATGTCTTCTGATGCCTCCCATGAGGAGGGAGGAGCGCCGGTTATTGAGGCCGCGCTTGTCGCTGTGGATGTGGTTCGTGAAGCGGATGCCGAGTTGTTCGTTGAAGTAGGCGTCGAGAAGGATGTGCCTTCCCTTGCGCATGAGTTCCTTGATCTTGTCCAGATGAGCGCTCAGGCCGTGCTTGGCGAAGAGCGCCTCCGTTTGGGCGCTGTTGAAAAAAAGGCCGTCGGACGCCCGGAGCGAAAAAACGGTGAAGCGCCGGTTGTATTCGCGGAAGGGCGTCTCCGGATCCCATTCGCGCGCCGCATATAGAACGAACCTGCCGCTTCTCCAGTCGTAGTGGATCTCCATGTGATTCAGGGCTTCCAGTCGCAACACTTCGAAAATGCTCTGCCGCATGCCGAACTCGACCTCCTCCTATGAGATACCGAACCGCCGCCCCCGGAAAGCTTCTCCGGAGGCGGCGTGCTTTCTTGCGATCTGCCGCGGCGCCTACTTCAGCGTGACGTCCTTGCCCTTGCGGATGACATAGAGGGGCGCGTCGTGCTCCCAGATGGCGTGGTAGACGTCCTCCGCGTCGAGCACGACGAGGTCGGCGGCGCCGCCCGGCTCAAGGACGTGCCCCTTGATCCCCATGGCCTTGGCCGCGTTCGTGGTGATCAGGTCGTAGAGGATCTCCATGTCGCCGAACGTGGTCATCCAGAGCAGGTGGACGGCGAGGAAGGCCACTTCGAGCATGTTGTTCCGGCCGAAGGGGTAGTAGGCGTCGGCGATGTCGTCCTGCCCCAGCGCGACGGCGACGCCCGCGTCGTACAGGTCGCGCACGCGCGCGTGGAGCGGGCCGGTGTGCGGGTCGCTGACGAGGCCTATCTTCGCTTTCTGCAGCAGCGCGAGCACCTTGCGGAAGTAGGGCTCCTGGTACATGGCCATGGCGCGGCAGTGCTGCGCGGTCACCCGTCCCTGCCACCCCTCCTTGATCGTCTTCACGGCGAGCATTTCGAGCGAGCGGAGCCCGGAGTCGCCCGCGTCGTCGATCAGCATGGAGACGTCCTTGTCGAACTCCTTGGCCAGGGCGAACATCGAGTCGATGTGCGCCTGCATGTCGGCGTCGGTGTACTCGATCCACGGAATGCCGCCCACGACGTCGGCCCCCAGCTCGAGCGCCGAGCGGATGTACCCGTCCGCGCCCGGGTCGCGGACCACGCCGTCCTGCGGGAAGGCGACCACCTGGAGGTCCACGATGTCCTTGAACTCCTCGCGGGCCTTCAGCAGCGCCTTTATCCCCTCCAGCTTCGCCTTGGTGTCCGTGTCGGCGAAGGCGCGGATGTGGGTATTGCCGTACTTCTGCGCAAGGCGGCACGCTTTGCGTACGTTCTCGATGATCCACGTCTCGTCGTAGTGGTCCTTCACGCGCGAGGCCTGCTCGATGGCCGTCATGGCCCCGCCCATGCTTCCCCCGTGGTAGGAAGAGAGGGCGTCCTGCCCCACCATCTCCAGCGTGTACACCTTGCACAGGTGGAGATGCCCGTTCACGAAGGACTCCGTGACCAGCTTCCCGCCCGCGTCGATGACATGCGCCGCGCCCGCCTCCGGGAGGTTCTCGCCGACGGCG
>LVBO01000396.1 GCA_001604435.1 Synergistales bacterium Syner_01 | reverse complement strand
GGCTCGAGCGCGGCGATGATCGCCGACGCGACGCACTCGCTCTCCGACTTGTTGACGGACGCCGTGGTCTTTTTCGGCCTGGAGGCGGCGAACAAACCGCCCGATTCATCCCACCCCTACGGGCACGGAAAGATAGAGGCCATACTGGCCGCCGTGTGCGGATTCTCGCTCTTGCTTGCCGGGGGAGGTATCTTCCTCTCCGGCATGAAAAATGTCGTCGCCTTTTTCAGCGGTTCGGCGTTGCCTCGTCCGGGCGGGATCGCTCTGGCGGCGGCGCTCGTTTCGGTCCTCTCCAAAGAGATCATGTACCGCTATACGATCGTCTGGGGGCGGCGTCTTGAAAGCAGCGCGCTCATCGCGAAGGCGTGGGATCATCGTTCCGACGCCTTTTCTTCCATAGGGACCCTCGCGGGGATTTCCGGCGCGTACTTTCTGGGAGAGCGGTGGAGCGTGCTCGATCCGCTGGCGGCGGTGATCGTGACGTACTTCATCGCGAGGGCGGCGCTGCCAATACTACGGGACAGTCTCGACGAACTGATCGAGGCGTCGCTCCCCGACGAACTCGAAGATCGTCTGCGAAAGGCGATTCTCTCGGTGGACCAGGTCGAGTCCTTCCACAAGCTGAAGACACGCCGCATCGGCAGCGCGATCGCCGTGGACGTGCACATCCAAATGGACGGAAAGCTCTCGCTGACGGAGGCGCACGATGTCTCCCGGCATGTCGAGGACGAGCTGTGGCGGCTCTTCGGCGGGGAAACGCACATATCTCTGCATATGGAGCCCCGTTCTTCCATCCGCGGGGCGGAGAGCGGGCGAACAGACCCGACTTCGCGTACGCCGTCCTGACGTACTTCACGTATGTCCACCGATCTCTCGTCCAGCGGATTTTTCCCGGAGCGCGTAGGAAATTTTACATTTTCCCCTCTCCGTGTGAAAATAGGTGCGTGCGCCGCGGAAACGGGCGCGCTGTTGCTCGTATGAAGCACACGATGTTCGCGGTGTTCGAGCGAACTTCAATCCGTATATAATAAAGGAGCGTTTTCTGACCTATGGAGACTCAGTCCGGCAAAGGTCCACATTTCATTGAACAGATCATCATCGACGACCTGAAGAGCGGCGCCGTCAAGGAAGTGCACACCCGTTTCCCCCCGGAGCCCAACGGCTACCTCCACATCGGACACGCGAAGTCGATCTGCCTGAACTTCGGTCTGGCCGAGCAGTTCGGAGGCAAGTGCAACCTGCGCTTCGACGACACGAACCCGGCCAAGGAGGAGACGGAGTACGTCGAGTCCATCATGCGCGACGTCCAGTGGCTCGGGTTCCGCTGGCACGCGCTCTGTTTCGCGTCGGACTACTTCCAGCAGTTCTACGAGTGGGCGCTGGAACTGATCCATTCGGGGAAGGCCTACGTGGACCATCAGACGCCCGACCAGATAAGGGAGACGCGCGGCACGCTGACGGCTCCGGGAGTCGAGTCCCCCTACAGAAACCGCTCCGTCGAGGAAAATCTGGCGCTCTTTCACCAGATGAAGGACGGGGTGCTCGAGGACGGAACGTGCGTCCTCCGCGCGAAGATCGACATGAACCATCCGAACATCAACATGCGCGACCCGGTGCTCTACCGCATCCTGCACCGGCATCACTTCAGGAGCGGCGACGCGTGGTGCATCTACCCGATGTACGACTTCGCCCACGGGTACGAGGACGCCATCGAGGGAGTCACCCATTCGATCTGCACGCTGGAGTTCGAGGACCATCGTCCGCTGTACGAGTGGTTCCTCGAAAATGTTTCGGTCCCCTGCACGCCCCGCCAGTTCGAGTTCGCCCGGCTGAATCTCACCTACACGGTGATGAGCAAGCGCCTCCTGCTTGAGCTGGTGAACCGGAAGATCGTCTCCGGCTGGGACGATCCGCGGATGCCCACGATCAGCGGTATCCGGAGAAGAGGGTACACCCCGTCGGCGCTCCGGCGCTTCTGCGCGGAGATCGGTGTTTCGAAGTCGAACAGCATGGTCGATATCGAGTTCCTCCAGTTCATCATCAGGGAGGAGCTGAACGCGACGGCGCTGCGGGCGATGGCGGTGCTCGATCCGCTGAAGGTGGTCATCGAGAACTACCCCGAGGGGCGGGTCGAGATGCTCGACGCCGAGAACAACCCGGAGGAGCCGAACGCCGGGACGAGAGCGATCCCGTTTTCGAGGGAGATTTACATCGAGCGCGACGATTTTATGGAGAATCCGCCGAAAAAGTTCTTCCGCCTCTCTCCGGGGAGCGAAGTCCGGCTGAAACACGCGTACTTCGTCACGTGCAAAGAGGTCGTCCGGAACGAAGCGGGAGAGATCGTCGAGCTGCGCTGCCAGTACGACCCGCTCTCCAGGGGCGGCGAGGCGCCGGACGGGCGTCGCGTGAAGGGGACGCTGCATTGGGTCTCGGTTCCGCACGCGGTGAAGGCGCAGGTCAGGCTGTACGAGAACCTCTTCACGCTGCGCGATATGAGCGAGATGGAAGAGGGGAAGAGCTACAACGACTACCTGAACCCGGCATCGTTGACGGTGCTGGAGAACTGCTTCGTGGAGCCGTCGCTCGCCGAGGCGAAGCCGCTCGACCGTTTCCAGTTCCTCCGCCAGGGGTACTTCTGCGCGGATGCCGACTCGACGCCTGAGCGCCCGGTGTTCAACAGGACGGTCGCGCTGAAGGACTCATGGGCGAAAATGCAGCAGAAGGGGCAGGCCGACTGAGGGTTTTGTCTTGCCTTTTCGGGTATTTGACGGAGGAATCTTCAGCCCGGGTAATGATAGAATACAAATGATACACGGTGTACTCTGTACAGGCGTTTTTCCGTGGTTTCGAGAGGAGGTCTCCTATATATGAAGGATATGGACAACTCCGGGATTCCCGGAAAAGAAGAACAGGGCGGCGGGCGCCTGTGTCCGGAATGCGGGAGCAGAGTGGAGAACACGTTCCGCTTTTGCCCCGGATGCGGCTCGTTCGTCCCTGAATACGCCTCCGTGCGCCGGGTTCCGGATATTCGCAGCGAAGAATCGGAGTTCGAAGACGACGATAACGATGAAGAGGAAGGCGTCGTTTCCCTTGCGCTTGGAGGGGGCGGAAACGAGCGTGGAGGCGAGGGTTCGTTTGTCCGCGAGCAATCACGTTCCAATGCCGACAGGGCCGGCACGAGTTTCCGCGAGTTCAACGCGGCCATCCAGGCGCGCCGCGGCAGAAGAGACCGGAAAGGCGGCATTTTTCTGTTTCTCCTCTTTTTCATGTTCGTCGCGGCGCTTGGCGGGGGCGTTTACTGGTTCCTCCAGCAGGCGGAGCGGATTCCGTGGGAGAACGATGTCCGCCCGAAACAGCA
>LVBO01000037.1 GCA_001604435.1 Synergistales bacterium Syner_01 | reverse complement strand
TTGTCAACGATGTCCTGGCACTAAAATCAGTCTACGATGTCTTGGCACTCAACAACTACTTCGTTTCCACCGCGCCTGCGGAGTACCGCGAAATTGTCCGGACGCTGACGGAACGAGGCGTCGTTCCTTCCTTCGGAAAGTGGCCGGAGGGCGTCGCCGAGGGGGCGTTGCCGTTGGGCGCTCCTGTTCGAGGGCGCGTCTCCCGCGACAGGGCGATCTCGGAGGGAATGGTCTTTTTGAACGGCGCCGGACAGCCTGCGCCGAACGGAATGGTTGCGTGGGACAGGAAGAAGGGGAGAATCTACGACGTCGTCGACGTGGAGCGGCGGCGCTTCTGGTTCTTCGACTGATCCTTCGAATATGCGTTAGAGTATAAAAGGAAGAAGGCGCGTCCTCTGTTTTCGGGACGCGCCTTCCGAATCAGCGGAGGTACTTTTCCGGGTTGATCGCCTTTCCGTTGACGAGGACGCTGAAATGGACGTGCGTGCAGGTCGCCCTTCCTGTTCTGCCGACCTTCGCTATCGGCTGCCCTTGGCGGACGACATCCCCTTTTTTGACGAGGTTGGCGCTGTTGTGGCTGTACCTGGTCTTCATCCCGTCGCCGTGGTCGATGGTCACCGTTCTGCCGTACCCCTGGATCGTCCCGGAGAAGACCACTTTTCCCGGGCGTGCGGCGACGATCGTCGTTCCTGCGGGAGCGGGTATGTCCACGCCGTCGTGCAGACGGCCGCCGCGCATTCCGAAGGGGGAGGTGATTCTTCCGGCGAGCGGACGGAGAAAGGGCTCGGCCGGTCGCGGCAGGGGCTTTTTTTTCGGCGCCGGGAGAGGAACCTGTATCGGTTGTTCTTTTTTTATCGAGGGCAGCGACGACTCGCCTCTGCGGCGGGCGCGGACCTCTGCGAGGGTGGAGAGGAGATCGGATTCTTTCTTCGGAACGAGGAGTTTTTCCCCCGTCTTCAGAGGCTCCGTCCGGGCGGCGAGTTCGTTGGCCCTTTCGACGGTTTTCGAGGAAACGGCGTACTTCGTCGCGATGGAGTCCGCGGTCTCTCCGCGGAGGACGGAGTGTTC
Source organism: Synergistales bacterium Syner_01 (assembly GCA_001604435.1). Lineage (GTDB taxonomy): Bacteria > Synergistota > Synergistia > Synergistales > Aminobacteriaceae > JAAYLU01. The sequence continues at coordinate 4,082 of LVBO01000037.1, read as the reverse complement.
GACCCACGGAAGTTCGTTCGCACTCGCGACGGACTGGAAGAAGAGAAAAAGAACAACGAGAAGCAAAAGGCGACGGTTCGACGGATGATGCGCAGAACCCCTGGACAGGACCCCGAAGAAAGAGGGCATGCGTAGTTCCTCCTGAACTTTTTTTTATGTGTCTCTCCGGTATGATACATGAAAACAAAAGGTTGCGGACAGTAAAATTACTGAGAACGAATGCGCAACGGGGGGGATTTCCTTGAGAAGAACAGATGACATTTCTCCCGTTCTCCTGGTTCGGGGCTTTTTCCGGCATCGAGCGACGACATTTTCCCTGTCCCTCCCGGGGATGACATTATCGCTGTCCCGTCGCACCTCTCTCCCCGAGCCCTTGACAGCCTGTGCACTATGTGGTTAATAAGGAGAGCGGAGTGGAATTATATTTATGCTCTCCTTAGAACAGCGAGGGGAATTCCGGGAGGTTGCATGGGGACGCTTTCCATCACTCAACTGAAATCCGGAATGGTGCTTTCGGCGGACCTGGTCGCCCCGAACGGGCGCTTCATTCTGCCGAAGGGCGCATGCCTGACGTCCAGGAACATCATGAGCCTGAAGATATGGGGCGTGGCGGAAGTCGCCGTGTCGGACCGCTCCGATCTCCCCTGCGAGGAGGACGACTTCCTCTACTCCTCTTCCGTCATGGAGGAAGCCCGCAGCATCGTTCTCCGCATATTCGGAGGAATCCCTCCGGGGAACCGGGCGATGGAAGAAGTCTATCGGGTCGCCATCCGCGAGGCCGCGCGAAGCCTGACGGAGAACGAAGCGCGTCCCCCCGTTTTTTTCACGCAGGAGTTTACGCCGCCTCCCGGGGCGCCGCTGCCGAAGCTCGCGATGGAAGAGCTTGTCGGGGCCGAAGTTCGTTTCGTCTCCTTTCCCGACGTTTACTTCCGCATATCCGAGGCGCTTCAATCCCCCAAAAGCTCCATCACCCACGTAGCCGAACTCATCAGCAAGGATACGGCCCTCTCCGCCACGCTCCTGAAGCTCGCCAACAGCGCGATCTACGGCGTTCCGGCGAAGGTGGACTCCATTCAGCGCGCCGCCGCCCTCATCGGAGGCAAGGCCCTTTCCATCCTCGCTCTCGGGGTATCGGCGGTGAAATCCTTCAACAGCATCCCCTCCGAATGGGTGAACATGGAGTCCTTCTGGAGACACTCCGTCGCCGTCGCGGTTCTGGGGCAGATCATCTCGTCGAGGAAGAATTCCCGAATCATAGAAAAAGTCTTCGTCGGGGGCATCCTCCACGACATCGGCAGACTCGTGATGTTGCGGCACGTCCCGTCCGTCATGGCGAGGGCGATCGCCGCCGCGGCGGAACGGAAAGTGCCCCTCGTGGAGATTGAGCGCGAACTCTTCGGATTCGATCACGGCGAGCTCGGAGGGAACATCCTCGAACGCTGGGGATTCCCCCGCGAACTTTCGGATCTCGTCCTGCTGCACCACGCACCCGCAGGCGAGACGCACTCCTTTCCCGCGGCGGCGCTCTCGGTCGCGGATACGCTCGCGGCGGCGCTGCGGCAGGGAAGCAGCGGCTCGCCGTACCCTCCGGCGATTTCCGACGAGGTCTGGAACATGACGGACCTCTCTCCCGGAGCGATCGACTCGGTGGTGCGACAGGCGCGGCGTCAGATTTCGGAGATATACAGCCTTTTCAAAGGCGGCGATGACGATGGAAAAACAGCTGCTCACTCTTGAAAAACTCCAGAACAGAATCCTCTCTCTGGAGGAGGAACGGCTTGCCCTGTCCAACGCGCTCGACATAGCGCTCAAGGTCAACGATATTCAGCCGGACGCCGCGGCCGAGACCACCGTGGAGTCCATCCTCTCCGTCTGCTGCGAACGGACGGGCAGACTCATCGGGCTGAAGGAGGGCGCTTTCTACCTCTTCCGGGAGGAGGACGCGGTCTTTTATCAGGCGTTCGCCAGCTCCCCCGCCGCGAAGGAGCGCATCGAGCGGGAGCTCCCGCTGCTGATCGACGACGGCACGATCGCGTGGGTCGTCCAGACGGAGCGCCCCGTGACGGTACGCCTCTCCTCCGGGGACGACGCCTTTCTCCACGCCCTCGCCGCGCCGGGGAGGACGATGGGAGCGTTCATCGGCATCCTGAGGGAGCCGAAGGAGGAGATCCTCGACATCAGCTACGCCCTGCTCTCCATCTATTTCAGCCAGGTGGCCGGAGTGCTCCAGAACAGGGAGCTGCTCCGCATGGCGAGAATGGAGAACCGACATCTTACCTCGACGGTGGACGTGCTGCGGGGGACGGAGGAAAAGCTGGTCTCCCTCAACCGAACGCTGGAGGAGATGGTCGAGGAGCGCACCAGGGAGCTGGAGAAGACGAACAGGCTCCTGAAGGAGGAGATCGCCGAGAGGAAGCGGAAGGAGGAGGCCCTCCTCGAGAGCGAGGAGCTCTCCGCGAGCCTTCTGAACCACTCGCCGCACCCCATCCTCGTGGTGAACCCGGACACCTCGATCAAATACGTCAACTTCGCCCTCGAACAGATCACCGGCTACTCGCTGGTCGAGGTGATCAACCGGAAGGCCCCCTACCCTTGGTGGGGGGAGGAGAAGCTGTCGAGCGTGTCGGAATACTACCGGACGGTGCAGGCGGGGGAGACGACGAAGAAGGAATGCTGCTTCCGCAAGAAGAATGGATCGCCGCTCTGGGTGGAGATGAGCATGACCTCCGTTTCCGGCGCGGGGTGCACAAAGTACGCGGTCGCCAACTGGGTGGACATCACCGACAGGAAGATGGCGGAGCAAGCCAGGGAAAACGCCGAGCGCCTGCTCACCGAGACGAACGAGAAGCTCCAGGACACGGTCGGCGGCATCGTGATCTCCATGGCCAAGGTAGTCGAGACGCGGGATCCCTACACCGCGGGCCATCAGGAGCGCGTGGCGCGCCTTGCCGTCGCCATCGCCGGCGAGATGGGGCTCTCCGAGGAGCAAATTCAGGGCGTGGGCGTCGCCGCCGTGCTCCACGACCTCGGGAAGATCGACATTCCGGCGGAGATTCTGAGCAAGCCCTCCCGCCTGAAGGAGAAGGAGTACAGCCTCATTCAGGACCACTGCGTCGCCGGGTACGAGATCCTCAAGAACGTCGACTTCCCGTGGCCCGTGGCGCAGGCCGTCCTTCAGCACCACGAGCGGATGGACGGATCAGGGTACCCGAACGGCCTCTCGGGAGACGAGATTCTGCTGGAGGCCCGTATCCTCGCCGTCTCCGACGTGGTGGAGGCCATGTCGTCGCACCGCCCCTACCGGCCGAGCCTCGGCCTCGAACAGGGGCTCGCGGAAGTCTCGCTCTACCGGGGGTCGCGCTTCGACGAGAGAGTCGTGGACGCCTGCATGGCCCTCTTCGCCAGAGGGGAATCCCCCTGGACGGACTGAAAACGCGCCGCGAAGAAAGCGGAGATGCTTCAAAAAACCGGTGCACGCGCCCTTTTTTCCTTCGGGGAAAGAGGGCGCGTTTTTTTCGAGAGCCGGGACAGTTCGGAGAGCGCAACGACGTACGAGAAAAAACGCCGCCGGGGAGAAAAATTTGTTAAAAAAGTAACAATGTTTTGCGTCGTAGAGAAAGTATTGACAAAACAAGCGGTACGGCTACAATGCTTTCAATAGTCCATATAGAGCAACGCTATTCCGTAATGCGGAATTATTACGAGTCTCTCTCCCGGCGGGTCGGCTGCGCCTCTCCCGAAGGGCGTCTGGATTCGGTCCGGAAAGAGGAGTGGTCCGATGAAGAAGAGTATGCTGCGCCGCGAACTGGATACGGCGTTTCTCCACGGCAGCGTCGTCACCGTCGATGAAAAAGACGAAATCGCTCAGGCGCTCGGGATCGTGGGGAACCGCATCGCCTACGTCGGAAGCGACCGGGGGATCGAACCGTTCGTGTCCGAACACACCCGCGTCGTCGATCTCGCCGGGCGGACGCTCATGCCCGGCATCGTCGACACGCATTTTCATCCGATCCTGACCGGCCTTCTCGGCGCACACCACGACTCGGGGATGATCGATACGACGCCCGCTCGCTGCGCTTCGC
>LVBO01000395.1 GCA_001604435.1 Synergistales bacterium Syner_01 | reverse complement strand
CGTTCGCGGACTTCCTCGGGGACCGCAAGCTGTTCGCAGCTTCTGGCCACCAGGCGCCCCAGATCGACATCCATCGCCTTTCCCCAGAGGATCTCGTTGATGCAACGGGCCGCTCTCCGAAGAGCGTACGGATCCTGCGACCCCGTAGGCTCGAATCCGACCTTGAAGCAGCTCGCGACGATGTGCACACGTTCGGCGAGTCCGAGAAGAGCGCCGACGACGTCCTCCGGCAGCTCGCTCCCCGCCGCCTTGGGAAGATACTGTTCGTACAGCGCCTCGGCCACCCGCTCGGGTTCTCCGTTGCGGAGGGCGTACTCTCTTCCCATGACTCCCTGAAGGTCCGGGAATTCATACACCATGTTGGTCACCAGGTCGGCCTTCGCAAGAAAGGCGGCACGGTCCAGAAGCCGGAGGACATCTTTCATACCCATCTCGGCGCACAGCCAGAGCGCCAGGTCGCGCGTCGCCATGACCTTGTCGTGGAGCGTGCCGAGTTTTTCCTGATAGACGATCGTCTTCAGCCGTTCGACATTGGCCGCCAGCGGTTTTTTCAGATCTTCCGCCCAGAAGAAGGCCGCGTCCTCGAGACGGGCGCGGAGCACCCGTTCGTTCCCCTCCCGCACGACGTTCATGTTCGATGCGAGATTGTTGCTGACTCCGACGAAATAGGGAAGGAGTTTTTCATTTTTGCCCCGCACGGAGAAGTATTTCTGGTTCTTCTTCATGGAGGTAACGAGCACCTCCTCGGGTATTTCAAGAAATTTCTTGCTGAAGGTTCCGAAGAAGGGCACGGGGTATTCGACAAGGTAGAGATTTTCGTTGACGACTTCCGGATCAAGCTCGACCGTCCCGTCGAGATCGTGTTCGAGCGCGCTGATGCCCGCGATCATTTTCTGGCGGCGTTTTTCCTGGTCGAGTATGACGTGGTTGTCGTAGAGACGCTCCATAAACTCCGCCGCGTCATCGACGACGATCTGCTTCGCTCCCATGAAGCGGTGCCCTCTGGTGGTGGAACCGCTTTCGATCCCTCCGTACTGAAACGGAACGACGTTCTTGTCCGCCATCGCGACGATCCAGCGGATGGGGCGCGCGAACCGGACGGAGGGGATGTTCCAGTACATGTTCTTCGGGAAGACGAGTTTTCGAATCAGCGCCGGGAGCAGTTCGGGAAGGATTTCCAGGACGGGCTTTCCGGGTTCCGACACTTCGGCGTGGGCATACTTGACCCCGTCCACCTCGACGCCGACAAGCCGTTCGATGGAGATCCCTTTGCTCTTGGCGAAACCGAACGCCGCGCGCGTCGGGTTTCCGTTCATGTCGAACGCGGCGCTCCATGCCGGTCCTTTGAACGTGTTCACCAGGTCCTGCTGCTGGTCGTCGACATCTCTGACCATCAGCGCGATACGACGCGGCGTAGCGAAGACGGAGAGACTCTTGAACCCGATGCGGGCGTTCACGAAGTCGTCCTTCGCCGTTTTTTCAAGGAATTCGAGCGTCTCGGGGAGGAAACGTGAGGGAATTTCCTCGGTCCCGATTTCGAGCAGTACATTTTTAAAGGTCATGGTCCTCACCTCTTCGTCTCGTCGAATTTGCCGGTGAAGGGAAGCCCCATCTCCCGGCGCTGCTCGGCGTAGGCCGCGCAGCATCTGCTTGCCAGCATGCGTATTCTTCCGATGTACCCCGTCCTCTCGGTCACGCTGATCGCGTTGCGGGCGTCGAGCAGGTTGAAGGTGTGCGAGCACTTGAGCACATAGTCGTATGCGGGAAGGACGAATCCTTTCGTAAGCACTCTGTCCGCTTCTGCCTCGTACATGCCGAAGAGCTGGAAGAGCATCTTTGTATCGGCAAGCTCGAAGTTGTAGTGCGAATACTCGACCTCCCCCTTGTGGTGGACGTCGCCGTACTTCACGTTGTCCACCCACTGGAGATCGTAAACGTTCTCGACCTTCTGGACGAACATGGCGATGCGTTCTATCCCGTAGGTTATCTCCGCCGGGACAAGGTCCATGTCGATGCCGCCGACCTGCTGGAAGTACGTGAACTGCGTGACCTCCATGCCGTCGAGCCAGACTTCCCATCCAAGCCCCCACGCGCCGACGGTGGGCGACTCCCAGTCGTCCTCGACAAACCGGATATCGTGCGCCTCCGGCTCTATCCCGAGAGCCGCGAGGCTCTGAAGGTAGAGATCGATGATGTTGGAGGGAGCGGGCTTGATGATCACCTGGTACTGGTAGTAGTGTTGAAGCCGGTTCGGATTCTCCCCGTAGCGCCCGTCCGTCGGGCGGCGCGAGGGCTCGACGTAGGCGACGCGCCACGGCTCCGGTCCGAGGACGCGAAGGCAGGTCGCCGGATTCATGGTCCCGGCTCCCACCTCTATGTCGTACGGCTGCTGCACAACGCATCCCTGCTCGGCCCAGAAACGTTCGAGTCGAAAGACAATTTCTTGGAAATTCATATATATCCCTCCTTGAGAGAAACTTCCGGCTGTCGGAAGCTCCATTCTTTCTCCACTATTATTGCATCATGCTGAAGTACAGGCGCAAACGCCTGCTGACATCCTCCCACGGAGCATCTCCCGGAAAAGGTTTCGAGGGAAAATATTCTATCATCTTTTTCACCGGAATTTCCAGCGATCTTCGCAGCAGAGAGAGCTCGTCCGCGGAAAGCGCCGTCCCCTCGTGCGAGCGGGCGCAGACCGGACAGAGAAACCCGGAGGCCGCCAAGCGCGCCGAGGAGAGCGCGGCGCCGCATTCTCCGCAGAGATCGGGCGAAGGGGCTATACCCCAATTGTACAGCCACTTCCACAGGAAGCGCCACTCCGCGACGAACGGATGGACGTCTTCTTTCAACAAAACTCCCGCCCAGTAGAAGAGCGCAAGTACTTCGTCGCACGGCAGTCCGGGTACGAGGTGTTCGCAGAGCAGTCTATCCCACTCGAGCATTCTCTTGATTTTTCCGGAGTCCGAACGCAGGCTCCAGAAGTCCTCTTTCACTTCCGCGGACTGCAGGTAGAAGCGGTGTGTCCCCTTGTACAGGTTGAAGTTCGCCCAGACGAGCGGCTCTATGGCGCCGCCGAAGCGGACTCTGCCTCTCGTCGCTCCCGGCGCCGAGACCCAGACCGGTCCCGTTTCCTTCAGAAAGAGATAAAGAGAGACGTTCCCCTCTGCGGAGACGTCCCTGCGGAGCACGACTCCGGACAGCCTGACGAGGCCCTGAGAGATGGAATCGCCGCTGTAGGAGGGGAAACGCCGGCGGTCCGGAATGTCCCGATACTCTCCGCCGGACGAAGCGGACGTCGCCACAGCCCGCCCTCCATCAACTTTCCCGAATGCCGAGCATCCGAAGGTCGGCGTCTGATTGCCGCCAGTCCTTGCGCACTTTGATCCAGAGGTCGAGATACACTTTGTGGCCGGTGAGCGTTTCGATATCCATCCTGGCCCGTCTGCCGATCTCCTTCAACCGGGCCCCGGCATCCCCGATGACGATGCGTTTCTGCCCTTCGCGCTCCACGTAGATCGTAGCGCGTATGAAAAGCACGTCGCGTTCGGGGTATTCGTCGGGGCTTTTGTACTCCTCTATCTCCACCGCGACGCTGTGCGGCACCTCGCGGTGCGTCGTCAACAGCACTTTCTCCCGTATGATCTCCGCCGCGATGAACTTCTCGGGCCGGTCGACAAGGATGTCCTCGTCATAGAACGGAGGTCCCTCGGGGAGGTGAGGGCGTATTGCGGCGATCAGCGTATCGAGCCCTCTTCCCATTTTCGCGGAAACGAACACGGCCCCGCAGAGAGAGAGGCGGGCCTCGTAGAGGGAGCGTACCGCGGCAAGCGCCGCCTCCCCTCCTCCTTTGCGGTCGAGCACGACATCGCACTTGTTCACGACGAGGAGCACGGGAGTGCGTACTTTTGCAAGGACGGCGAGGATCTCTTCGTCCTCGGAAGCGACTCTTCCGTCCTCGGCCTCGACGACGTAACAGACCAGGTCGGCCTCCTCCAGCGATTCTACGGCTGCGTCCACCAGCGTTCTGCCCAGCTTGTGCTTCGGGAGGTGAATCCCCGGGGTGTCGGTGAAGACGATCTGAAAGTCTTCTCCGTTGTAGACGCATCGGATGACGTTTCTCGTCGTCTGCGGCTTCTCGGAAACGATGGAAACCTTGTAGTCGAGAAGCCTGTTGATCAGCGAGGACTTCCCGACGTTGGGACGGCCCGCGAGGACGACGTTCCCCGCACGGAAGCCGATCCCTGCGAAGGGATTGCTCATTGCTCTCCGCTCTGCTCCGTCAGAAGGAACGGGGCCGGAAAGAGCTCTGCAAGAGTGGTGACGACGAAGGAATCTCCATGTTCGAAAACCAGCGGCATTTCCGGGTTGAACTCCGCGAGAAACTGACGGCACGCGCCGCACGGAAGGCAAACTTCTCCTCTTTTCCCGACAACGGCTGCGGCAAGCGGCTTTTTGCCCCCGCGGGCGATCATGGCGACGGCGGCGCTCCGCTCGGCGCAGATGGAAAGACCGTAGGAGCTGTTCTCCACGTTGCACGCAAGAATGGGCTCGTCCATGCCCTCTACGAGAAGCGCCGCTCCGACGGGAAAACCCGAGTAGGGGGAGTACGACGCGCGCTGCGCCTCCCGCGCGCTTTCGAGAAGCTGTTGAGGCGACGGCCAGGACTCGGGCCAGGAAACAGGCGACGTAAACAGGGTCATTCGACAACCTCCGGTGGTATGAAATACCCCCGCTCCTTGGGCAGGAGTCGGAGGAGCTTGATTCTATGGTCTTCCACTTCGAGAACTTCGATCTCCCAGTTGCCGGCGCCGTCGGGAGAGCGGTAGAGTATCTTCTCGCCGGGGGCTGGGAAATCTCCCGATATGGAGAGCACGAGCCCGCCGAGACTTTCGGCGTCCTCGGATTCGAACGGGGCTTCAAGAAGGTCGCTGAGATCCTCCAGGCTGACGTGCCCCTGGACGAGATAGCTGCCGTCATCCTCGGTCGTGAAGGAAGGTTTTTCCTTATCGTATTCGTCCTGTATCTCCCCGACGATCTCCTCAAGGAGGTCTTCGAGCGTGGCGATGCCCGCCACGCCGCCGTATTCGTCGACGACGATGGCCATGTGGACG
>LVBO01000394.1 GCA_001604435.1 Synergistales bacterium Syner_01 | reverse complement strand
CGACTCGACCGTCTCGATGAGATCGGCGTTGATGGTGAAACGCTCGCCGTTGATCCGCCTCAATGTGATCATCGTTCAGTCGGCTCCGCGCTTACCGTTTGAGGTTGATCAGCTCTTCGAGCACCTGATCGCTCGTGGTGATCATACGCGCGTTGGCCTGAAAGCCTCTCTGGGAGGTGATCAGCTTGGTGAACTCGTCGGTGAGGTCGACGTTCGACATCTCGACCGAGGAGCCTGCGATCTCTCCGGCGCCTCCGGTCATGGCCGCGCCTATCTGCGCCATTCCGGAGTTGTTGCTCTCCGCGAAGACGGTGTTTCCCATTTTGGTCAGACCTGCGGAGTTCGCGAAAAGGGCGAGCGCGACGCGGTAGAGGGGCACGTTCACCCCGTTGTTGTACACACCGGTGATGGTTCCGTCCTTGCCCGTGGCGAAATCGGTCATCACGCCCATGGAATAGCCGTCCTGGTAGTACGCCTTGGTTGTGTGAGAAACACCGTACTGAGTGACACCCTCCATAAGGTCTTTTTTGAAGGTCTCTCCGCTGAAGTCGAGCTTGATAGTTGCATCGAGCGCTCCGCGCGCCGAAAAGTTAAGAAGGAGGTCAGCCGTTCCTGTTCCCTGCAATTTCCCGTCGGAGGTGAACTCCAGAATACCTGTATTGCCCGTCAGAGTGATTCCGGCATCGTTCGGGAGCCACGCCCTCCACCGCCACTGGTTGTTGTCGATTTTTTCCCAGCTCACCTCGAGTGTGTACGGGTTGCCGAGGCTGTCGTACACGTCCATTTTCGTTGAGTGCACGGAGGGAAGAGTCTGGTTTACTGTCGCAACAAGCCCCCCCGCAGCCCCATTCGTTATTGTCAATCCAAGACCGTTCTCAGTAACCTTTGCAAAAAGGCCAGAGGTTCCAGCCCCTCCAATCTCGGTAGCGGTCGGCAGATTAAACGTTCCGTCGTTGTTCATCTGCACCGTCAGCTCGAAAGGGTTGCCAGCAGTAGCTGGAGTCTGGTGCCAAAGCCGGAGAATACGTTCTCCGGTTGCGGTTACATCGTCGAACTCGGCCAGATAGTTTACCGCAGGAGTGACGGTGGAATCGGTAACCATTGTGAAGTTAAAGTATTCTTTTAAGTCGATTACTTTGTCGACTCCCCCCGCGGTCACTGTGAGTTGCCCGGTTGTGTCGTCAAACGTCGCAGCGGTAAAACCACCAGCAGGAGTTGTAGTCAGGATAGGCAGACCAGTCGTCGCGTTGATGCCTGCAAATGTCAACCCCACGCTTCCAACGGCGGAAGGAGCAGAACTTGTAAGCGTCATAAACCCGCTAGGACCTGTTGTGCCCGGATCATTAACCCGTAAAGAATAGTCGTTGCCTCCAAGGGAAAAGTTGATCTCCACATCGTTTTTCAGTATCCCCATCGGGAGATAGGTACTCACCCGGCTGTCCAGGTTGCAGCGGAAGCCGGCGACCTCGGTGGCGCGGGCCTCCATCTTGTCGCCAACGGGGATGTTGATGTCCACAAGCTGGGATCCCTGCGTGAACGACGTGGGGTCGACCGGGTCGCGCTCCATCGCATACCCCTGAACTTTATAGCCCGTCCCGGCATGGACGAGGTTGCTCGACGCGTCGAGGATGAAGTTCCCCGCCCTCGTATAGAGCTTGTTGTTGCCGTCGACGACGACGAAATAGCCGTCCCCTTGGATGGCCATATCCGTCCGGCTTCCGGTGTACTGGGTGTTCCCCTGCGTATGCAGCACCTCGATGGCGCCGACCTGCACGCCCAAGCCGACCTGCTGCGCGTTGATGCCGCCGCGCTCGTTGGTCGGCTTCATCGCTCCGCTGGCCGTCTGGTACAGAAGATCCTGGAACGTAAGGCTGGATCGTTTATATCCTGCGGTATTCACATTGGCGATATTGTTGCCGACGACATCGAGAGACACCTGATGGCCTTTCACGCCCGACACGCCCGACATAAGGGATCGTAGCATAGCGTACTCCTCCTTGCTTGTTTTAAGTTGAGGCAATCCCTTGCTTCGATAGTTATGCCCGTCCATCCGTGGGGGCGTTGGAACTCTCTTTATTCTTCGGTCGTCCCACTCGGCTTCTGAAGCGTTTTCGGCGCGGACCGGGAAAAAGAACAAAGGCGGCCGAAACCGGAAAAAGAAAAAGGCGCCCGCTGATAACGAAAGCGGGCGCTTCGATCAACCTCCGCTACCGCTTGAGGTTGATCTGTTCTTCGAGGACTTGGTCGCTTGTGGTGATGACGCGCGCGTTCGCCTGGAAACCTCTCTGGGCGAGAATGAGCTGCGTGAACTCCTCGGTCAGGTCGATGTTCGACAGTTCCAGCGCACCGCCGACGAGAACCCCGTTCCCGTCCGCTCCGGGGATGCCTATCTGTGCAAGTCCGGAATTCGAACTCTCTTGGAAATGCGTCTCGCCCACTTTCGTCAACCCCTCCGGGTTGACGAAGTTCGCAAGGGCGAGGCGGTACATGGGTACGTTCTGACCGTTGTTGTACGATCCCATCACAGTGCCGTCGTAGGCGACGGCGAATTTTTCCAGAGTTCCCATCTTGCATCCGTCCTGAAAGTACCCCTTGGTGGTGAAAGGAGAGGCGTACTGGGTAACGCCCTCGATCGTCTCCTTGTCGAAGGAGCCGCCGGTAAAGTCGAGCAGGATCGTCGAATCTTCCGCCCCTTCCACTCCGAAATTCACGGTGATCGAGGTATTGGGATCCGGCGTCGTGACGATTTTTCCGTCGTCGCCGAACGAGAACTGTCCTCTTCCGACGACCTGTCCGCCGTTCAGATCCGGCATGTGCGCGTACCACGACCACTGGTTATCCTCTTTGTTTCCCGTTCTCACCCATGTAACTTCCAGTTCGTGCGCTTTTCCCAAAGAGTCGTAGATCTCCGTGGTCGTGCTGTAGGAACTCGCTTCCGCCGGAACTACGGGCGGGGTAGCGTACGGGTTCCATTCCTCCTCCGCGACGGGCTCGACCCTGCTGTCGAGGTTGCAGCGGAAGCCGATCTTGGTGGTCGCTCTCGCCTCCATCTTCGCGCCAAGAGGGATGCTGATATCGCTCAACGAGCTTCCCTGGATGAACTTCGTCGGATCGGTCGGGTCGGGAGTCATCTCGTACCCCTGCACTCTGTACCCTGTGCCCGCCTGAACGATCTTGTTCTGGGAGTCAAGAGTAAAGTTGCCGGCGCGGGTGTAAATTCGATTCTCCCCGTCCGCGAGCACATAGTAGCCGTTCCCCTGGATGGCGACGTCCGTATCGGATCCCGTGTAGTTGATGTTCCCCTGAGTATGTATTGTCTCGATGGCGGCGACCCGCACTCCGAGTCCGACCTGGAGGGAGTTGACGCCGCCTCTTCCCTCCACGGGGGGCATGGCGCCCCGTGAGGTCTGGTAGAGCAAATCCTGGAATCTGACGTTGGATTTTTTGAACCCTACGGTATTCACGTTGGCGATATTGTTTCCGACGACGTCGAGGAAGGTCTGATGACCTCGCGCGCCCGATACTCCCGACATAAGTGATCGAAGCATGATGATTCCTCCTTATAAGCATTTCCGAAGACGGGGCAATCCTTTGCTCCGATCGCTCGACGGCCCTTCCGTGGGCTTGCGCGGTCCACTCTACGCGACCGATGTAACGTCCTCCAGGTTCACATCTCCGTCCGGCGTATTCAGGATGATTTTCCCTTTTTCGAAACGGACGTAGCCTACCTGCGAGTACGCAGGGAGACCGTCGTCGCCTTTATATTCGATAACGCGACCGATGTAGCTCACCGCGGACGCCTTGTTCAAGGCCACCATCTGCTCAATGCTCTTGTTCATATTGGTCATCTGTTCAAGGGTGCTGAACTGGGCCATCTGCGCGATGAAGTCCTTGTCCTTCAGAGGATCCAGAGGATCCTGGTGTGTCAACTGAGTGATGAGAATCTTCAAAAACGCATCCTTTCCCAGATCGTTTCCCGCAGTCTGAAGCGCGGTCGTCGCCGCAGAGCCAGTGCTTGAAGAAGAGCTTCCCGCTACATTGCTCACTGCCATGTCTTCCACCTCCTAGGCTACCCAGGTGAGGAGCCCGTGTTCCAGATCCATCCTGAAGGATGGTATGCTGTCTTCCGTTTTCTCCGTTTCGACGGGGGAGATTGTGCGGCGACGGGCGTTTCCCTCACCGGAAAACGCGTTGCGCCCCGAATTGCCTTTGGTATTGTCCCTGAGATCCACGACGAATTCTCCGAGATGCACACCCTGCTGCTCAAGGTGATTCCGCAACACCGTGATATGATCCTGAACAAGTTGTCGGATCTGCTCGGTGGCAACTTTAATGGATGCTTCGACCCCTTTCGCGGTGGTTACAAGTTCTACATCCACTCGTCCAAGAGCGGGCGGGTCGATGATGATGCTTGCCGCGTGACGCCCTTCAGCCTTCAGAAAGCGAACGACATGCTGCACCCCGTCTTCGAATGCCGCCCCGCTTTGTCCTTGCAGCGGAATTTGTGCAAAACGCTCGAAAACAACCGGCCGCCCGCCCTGCTGTTGGGAAGATCGGATCGCAGAGAATGAAGCCGCCGTATCGGAGCTCTCCTTCGCCGAAGCTGATACAACATCTTCTTTTCCGTCGTCTTTTTTGAAAGATAAATTCTTCTCAGGCAGTGTACGAGCAGGCGACGAAGCCTGCGCCGGCCTTCCGTCGGAGCTCGTCCCAAAGAGCGAGCGGGCTGAGGGAAAGAGGTTCAATTCTTCCTCGGGTCCGCGGGGGAGGTCGTTGGTCGAAAGTTCCGATTCGGCGACTGCTTTCAGCGCATGGTGGGGCGCGTTTGACGACACTGCTGCATCCGCGGCGGCGGCCAGTGCGCCGGCGGCTTCCGATCGTCCCGGCAACGATGAGGCGCTCGAAACGCGGGACGCTGCGGTCGCCGCCCCGTCACCCGATTCAGCAGATGCCGAAAGCGACCCCGCGAACGCAAGGTTCCTTCGGGGACGGACATTGTCGGTCATCGAAAGGGAGAAGAAATGAGAGGCGGAAGGCGTGCCCGCCTTGTCTTCAGCGACTGGATCCGGTGCGGGCGCGACAGCGGCAAAAGCAGCCGTATTCCGTCTTGCTGCGGGAGCATTGGGATCGGTCTCCCCCGAGCGAGGTGATAAAGACGCTCCGGAAGGTGCATCGGGAGCAGACAAGAGGTTCGATGCAGGCTGCTTTTCAAGTACGACAGCGGAGAGTTTTTCTTCGGTTTGCGAAGGCGACTCCATCAGACGAAGCAAATCTGGAGGGAAAGCCCCTTCTCCGGCCGATGCAAACATCTTTCCAGCCGGATGGCTTCCTTCGGGGCGTGCAGCGCCGCTTTCATCTCCGGCGAAAGAAAGGCTTATTTCGGCTCCATCGGTCCGAGGAGAACCGAAGGGAGCCTCTTCCCCGGAAACCAAACTTCCTTCTTCAAAAACAAGAGTTTCCGCCGCGCCTGCGGGCAGCTCAAGCGAAAGAACGGGCGGTGCGGCGAGAGCCCCGACAAGTTCGGACTGAAGCAACTCTTCCTCGGGAGACGACGAAACTTCCCCTTCTTCCTGCACGCCATTTGCCATGAATTCCGTAAAAAAAGACGGAGTGGACAGCATTCGGGGTTCAAAAAGAAGACTCTGGAGCTGTTGCTGCTCTTTCGCGGGTGCATTCCGCATCTGCGAAACAAAGAGCAACCGGGCGAACCGATCGTTCTTTTCGCCCTCGCCTCCGTTTTTTGCGCTTCCCGGCGTTTCCGCAGCGGGAAGGACGTCGGTCGTTACATCTTTCTGCACTGGAAACAAGGCTGAAAACATGAAGCCGCACCTCCCGAATCGTTATCGCGACCCTCCGGCCGCCAGCCGCTCCGTCAGCCTTGCCGCCCTGGTCGCCTCCATGCGGCCCAAAATGGACGCTCTCGCGTCCTGTGGCATCGCGGCGAGCATCTTTACCGCCAGATCCTCGCGCAACTGCTCGATGATCAGCGCCGCCCGCCTCGGCGATATTTCCTGGTACGTCCGCATCAGCATGTCGACGTACGCTTTTTCCTCCTCGGGGCTCTCCGGCGGTTTTGTCTCCTTCAGCGTAAACTCTGCTTCCTTCTTTTCGACGACGAGGCTCCGCGCTTCGAGGTCGGCGGAAAGTGCTTCGAGGGCCGCCTCCCGCTCCCTAAGGGTGCGCTCCTGTTCGTCGAGTCGGTCGTTCCATCGCTGAAGTTCAAGCCTGCGCCGTTGCTCGACGGTAAGCGTGTACTCCTGCGGAATGCCCGTCAGCCTGGCGATGTCATGTCCTATCCACGGGATCCTCGGCACGTTTTCATACAAAAGAGGCCGCGCGTCCCAAGCCCCGGCGATATGAAGTCCGGCGCCGACTCCGGCCGCCATTAAAAGGACCAGGAGAAGGAACGCCAGTTTGCTCCCTTTCTTCTTTTTCTTCTTCGGGGGAGGCGCTCCCTCGCCCGGCGCCCTCTCGAGCTCCATTTCTTCTTCAGGCATCAGTTCTCTCCTTCAGAATCGCGGTCGTAGAGAGCGAGAATGCTCCGCACATACTTCTGCGTCTCGGCGAAGGGGGGAATCCCCCCGTAGGCATCCACCCTTCCGGGTCCCGCATTGTAGGCGGCAAGCGTTTTCGTAAGATCCCCTTCGTATTTATCGGACAGTTGAGAGAGGTATTTTATACCCCCCTCCAGGTTTTGCACCGGATCGAACGGATCGTCCACGCCGAGCATCTTCGCCGTTCCCGGCATAAGCTGCATCAACCCCATGGCGCCTTTGTGCGACACGGCGTCCGCCTTTCCGCCCGATTCCATCCGAATGACGGCCCTGACCAGCGATTCGTCGATGCCGTACCGGGCGGCAAGCCGTGAAATATGCGCTTCCCATCCCTCTGCGACTTCGGGGATGCGCACCCCGGCGGACACCGCGCCCGGGAGGGGTTTTTTCGCTTCCTCGCGTTCAAGCACATCCACAAAACGCTCATGTTTCGGAGGTTCCGGAACCTCCTTCTTAGGGCGAATCCGGCGTTCGATCTCCTCGATTCTCCCCTGAATGCGCACGATACCCGAGAGATTCGGTCTCATAGGGCCTTCCTCCCGCGGGCGCCGTGACGAATGCCGGCGATATCGTCCATCTCGTTCTGTTCGTTCTTCTGGAGCGTCGTCCGCCACTCCTCCACCATGGAGGTAATATACTTCTCCATTATTTGCACCTCGCGATGCTTCTCCACGAGGCGCCCCTCCGTCGCTTCTATTTCCTGCCGTACATCGCAGAGGGAGGAGTCGCCGTCGCAGATATGTTTTTCGATAACGTCGATCGATTTCCGCTGGAACCACATCTCCTGAGGGGAAAGCAGCGTCCCCTGCTGCATACCGAAGGACACGAGAGCCCGTTCTTTTTGCGAACGGAGCGTATCGAGCCGCGATACTATCTGCTCCTCTTCGCTCTTTTGCCCTGCGAGAAGCAGCTGTTCCTCCTCCCGGCCCTTCACCCTGGTCTTCAGTATTCGTTCGAATCTATCCACTTTTTCCTTCATGGCGACCTCCGGATACGTCCTTCTCTCTTCTTGTTTCGGCAATCGACCAATTCATCTTGATTTTCCGCGGCATCACGGTACGAGATTCTTCAATTCGTCCGCCATGGCGTCGAACGGGACATGCTCGCCCACGGATTGGCGGAGAAAGGCGCGGACCTTCTGCAGATGCGCTATGGCCCAGTCCACCCTGGGGTTGCTGCCGCTTTTGTACGCTCCGATGCTTATCAGGTCTTCCGCCTCGGCGTAGACCGCCAACAACTCGCGGACCCGCCCGGCGGCCAGAAGGTGTTCTTCGTCGATGATCGAGGGCATGACTCGGCTGACGCTCTCGAGGAGGTCCACCGAAGGATAGAAGTTCCTCGCGGCGATTTTTCGCGAGAGCACGACGTGACCGTCGAGAACGCCGCGAACCGTGTCGGCGACGGGCTCGTTCATGTCGTCCCCTTCGACGAGGACCGTGTAGACTCCCGTGATGCTCCCCTTCTCGCCGGCGCCCGC
The DNA here is from genome assembly GCA_001604435.1 of Synergistales bacterium Syner_01. Lineage (GTDB taxonomy): Bacteria > Synergistota > Synergistia > Synergistales > Aminobacteriaceae > JAAYLU01. Next base: position 535 of record LVBO01000394.1, on the reverse strand, counting down.
CCTTTCGAGGAGACGCGGAAGAAGCTCGAAGACGGAGGGCGTGTATCCCCGCGTCGTGGGGGGTTCGCCGACCGCCAAACCGACCTCGCGCTGGGCTCGCGCCACGCGGGTGACCGAGTCCATCATCAGGAGGACATTCTTGCCGCAGTCGCGGAAATACTCGGCGATCGCCGTGGCGGTAAGAGCGGCTTTCAGGCGGATCAGCGGTGGTTGGTCGGACGTCGCGATGACGAGGACCGATCGCTTTTTTCCTTCTTCTCCAAGGTCGCGGTCGAGAAACTCGCGGACCTCTCTCCCTCGTTCGCCGACGAGAGCGATGACGTTGATGTCGGCCTCGGTATAGCGCGCCATCATGGCGAGGAGCGTGCTCTTTCCCACTCCGGAGCCGGCGAAGATGCCGATGCGCTGCCCTGTTCCCAGAGTGAGCATGCCGTCGATGACCTTGACGCCTACCGGAAGCGGGGAGGAGATCATTTTGCGGCGCAGCGGGTGGGGCGGTTCGGCGTAGAGAGGGTAGAAGTCGGAGGCGGCGATG
>LVBO01000681.1 GCA_001604435.1 Synergistales bacterium Syner_01 | reverse complement strand
GATAAAAATAATCTCACTATTTTGACTAATAATCTGGATTGCATCGTCTCGGCGGTTCCCTACCGGAATATTAAAATCATTTCGCTGTCGGGGATTTTGAGCCGAACGACGCTTTCCTTCACAGGGCACGGTGCGGCGAAGCTTCTAGAAACTTACAACATAGGAAAGTCGTTTCTGGCGTCTACGGGAATCTCCCTCGAAAGCGGGGTAACCAATTCCGATCCAGAGGAGTATGAAATAAAGAAAGTCGCCATACAGCGTAGCAAACGGACGTTTCTGCTGGTCGACAACAACAAGATCGGCGTCGTCGCTCTTCTGACGTACTGTGACCTGAAGCAGATCGACTATCTGGTGACCGACGCTCCTCCGCCAAAAGCGTACTACGACTACATGCACTCCTATCGTCGTCAAATTTTAATAGCAGATTCATGGTAGATATGATAAAAATGCTCCCAAAAGCACTTGCTTTATTGGCAGCTTTATCTTAAAATATTATCAACACATTATCAAAATCTTCTTGAAGACGGTGTTTTATTGTCGTGCCGCTTTCGGGTGCGACGGACTTCGGAAGATGT
>LVBO01000393.1 GCA_001604435.1 Synergistales bacterium Syner_01 | reverse complement strand
GAAAAAAACGAAGAAAACAACAAAAATATTGTTATTTCTCGCTTTTTCGAAGACCTTATTCTCAACAGAGTGCCTCTTGAACAAGAGAATCGCAAACGAGCCGAGCTGCTCGGCATACCCGCCGACGAGGAAATTCTGCTTTTTGTCGTCGACGGCTTGCCTCCTGCGCTCCGCGATTTCGTCTTGATGCGGCTAAAAGCTTTTTTTCACAGATCGTACTTTATCGCGCGCAAAAAACTATTTATATGCATAGCTTTTACACGGAATATCGGGGAAGACGCTCTCAAAGAGAATATCAAACACTTCGTCCATGCTGTGCGCAAGAGTCGAGACCACGAGGCGTCGGATACGGGAGTACGTACTTTCGATGATCATTACGGGGTAGGAGGAAGGCGTTCCTCGCTGCTTCTGCTTTCCGAAAGTTTCGCGGAAGCGAAGGGGGCTCTTGTTTTCAGCCATATTCATGCGCGGCAAGAACCGATTTTCTGGCGGGAGACGGGGGCTTTCAGGCAGATATGCTTGTTCGCCGCCTCCGCCGAGTCCGAGGATTTTTGCAGATCGATACTCGGGCAAGTGATCGCGTACGACAAAATGCACCGCTCGAACCTGTTGACGACGCTCGCGGCGATCGAGTCGTGCAACTACAATCTGGCGCTTGCCGCCGAGAAGCTTTTTTTTCACTACAACACGATAAAATACAGATACAGTAAGATACAAGAGCTGCTCCACGGCGATCTCAAAGACAACGCCTTCCGATTCGACCTCTCCTTCGCTCTTCGAGCGCATGCTGTCCGAGAGATGATGCTCTCCTTCGAATAATGGAAAGCATGCTCGCCGAGCAACTACTCTTCGGATGAGAAATCCATGATATTTTCATGATATTTTCATGATTTTCTCCCGGAGCTCCGTATCGTCCGGACCGGAAACGGGAAGCAGAAGAATGCCGCAGAATATCAGGACGGCGCCGACATACGAGAGTCCGCCCAATCTTTCACCCAGGATGAGAGCGGAAAGAAAGCATGCAGTCAAAGGCTCGGCAAGAGAGAGAGTATAGGCGTCCCGCAGATACACCTTTCCGAGTCCCGTAGCGAAAAAACACATGGGAACAGCTTCGGAAAAGGCTCCCAAAACGAAGGAGACGAGAGCTCCTCTGAAGGAAAAGATCCACATGGCGTCAAAAAACACGAGGACCGGAATCCCCACCACGAGGGAGGCGGTCGTAACAACGGTCGCCGTTTCCGTTATTTTCAGGCGCGCGCCGAGCCGCTTCATTCCGAGCCCCAGAAGAGCGTAGCAGAACGCCGCAAGGAAGGCGAGGGCGATTCCTCGCGGATGGATCGTCATTCGGGAAGAATCGTTTCCCCCGAGAAGAAGAAGACACCCGGATATCGCCGCGGAAGTGGACAAAAACCATCTTCCCGACAGCGGTTCTCGTTCGAAAACGGCCCCGAGAACTCCCGCGATTATCGGCGCCGACCCTATGGCGATCATGGAGCCGATGGAAACCCCTGCAAGCGTAAGCGCCGTGAAGAAAGAAAACTGATATCCCATAACGCCGACGACGGTCACGAGAAGGGGCACGAGAGGGGTTTTTCCGAAAAGCGCGCGAATGGACTCCCCTTTCCAGAACATGTAGAGCAACATGACAACGCTCGCAGCAACAACTCTGACCGCCCCCACAGTGAGCGGATGAGCGCCTTCCGGCGCAAGCGCCTGCAAAATACCGGTCGTTCCCCAACATGTGCTCGCCGTCAGTATGAGCAACATACCCCGTATACGTTCCGTATCCATCATGATTCGAACCCTCCGTATCGTCGTTTGCATTACGACCGAAACACCGGAGATGAATTATAAAAAACAGCGGAAAGGAGGTCATTGGACAATTTTGTGGAAAGAAGACGTTCTTTTTGTACGAAGAGGACATATTGGTCTCCGCACAGAGACGACTACAATGAACGACGTCATTTTATCCCGCGCGACAGGGGGAAAGTCATGCTTATCAGCGAAGAGAACGCTCTGGCTATTTTGCAGCAGCTGGTACGTATCCGGACTCATCAGCCGGAGGGGGATGAGTCCGATCTTCTGGATTATATTTTCACGCTTTTTCCTTTCGAAAGCTTACGAACGCATGTGATCGATCATGGAGAGAACAGAGCTTCTCTCGTCTCTCTCTTCCCCGGGAAAGACGAGACGAGGACGATCGCGCTCATAGGGCAAATGGATACGCACGGGTTGACGAATACGGAAAAGTGGGAGTCTCCTCCATACCGCGCTACCTTTCGAAACGGCTACGTCTACGGCAGAGGGACCTCCAACATGAAAGGCGGCGTCGCGTCCATAATACTCGCCTTGCGAAGCCTCCTTCGTACGGAACGGACGCTCCCGGTCAACGTCCTTCTTTGCCTCACGGCCGACGGAGAGCTGGAAGGAACGGGAGCGAAGGCCATACTGCGCGGCGGCTTTCTACAAGATGCGACGGAGCTTGTTTTCGTAGAACCCACCGACGGAAAAATCGCGATTGCTCAAAAGGGGGCGCTCTGGCTCAAAATCACGTCGAAAGGGAAAACATGCCACACCTGTTTTCCCGAAAACGGCGTCGACGCGCTGGAGTGCCTTTTGTCGCTTTGCAGGCGAATTCGATGCGACGTTACGCTGCATGCCATGCCTCACGCGCTTCTAGGACGTCCGCTCTGCATTCCGACAAAGCTCAAGGGCGAAGGAGGCGCGACGAATTTCATCGCCGAACGCGGAGAGGCCGTACTCGATATCCGTTTGCTTCCATATCAGGACAACCAGGAGATTCTCGACCGGGTGGAAGCGCTCGCTCGAAGAATGACGCTCCGGAAACCGGGATTGGAAATATCGACGGAAGTGCTCGTCAATCGCCGCTCGAGCACGATGCCGGAGGACGCGCCTTTGGTACGGCGTTTTCAGGATAATCTGAGAAGCTTGAGCATGGACACGTCGCTCGTAGGATTTCACTCGTTTTCCGATGTTTCGTGCATCGTCCCTTATTCAGGGCTTCCATTCGTTATTTTCGGCCCCGGAGAAGATATCGTCGAGACGAGCGTCAACGAAAAAGTACGCCTCGCCTCGGTTGTGGACGTTGCGAAAGCGCTGACGCGATACATCGGGGCAGTCTGAGCGCGGCGCGGCGGTTCGAAGACGCGAACGACGCGGCATCTTTCCCCCGAGCGAAGGCCGTCCCTATTCACGCTTCATACTCCGTGGCCGGCCGGAAGACCTCGACCGTTTTCCCCCTCCCTGAATTCCACGGAAAGCGCCCTTTTACACTACCTTTTATACTCGATGGACAAGACGCTCGCTCGATTTTGTCCACTCCGTTCGATGTCGGAAAGAAAATAAAGATTATCATGACCCCGGATCGTCTTTTTCGACTTTCTTAAAGGAGGCGGAGGGTGTTATGAGCAAGTTTGTAATCGGTGTAATCCAGGTGGATACTCAGGACGACAAAGAAAAAAATACCGCGGCTCTTTCCCGGTATATCGACGAGGCGGCGGCGCACGGAACAAAGATGGTGGCTATGCCTGAAAACGTCCACTATATCGGCTCCAAGGAGGGAACTTTCGCAAACGCCGAACCGATTCCGGGCCCTATGTCGGAATTTTTTTCCGCAAAGGCGAAAGAACACGGTATATGGCTCCACTGCGGAAGCATCGGCGAACGTATTCCCGATGAAAAAAAGCTGTACAACACATCGCTGTTGATGAACCCGAAAGGGGAAATCGTCGGTCGGTACGAAAAAATTCATCTTTACGACGTCGATATCGAAAACGGCCCTTCCACCAGAGAATCCGACACGAAAAAAAACGGAAAAAACATCGTCGTATGCGATACGGACTTCGGCAAGGTCGGCCTCTCCATATGCTACGACATGCGTTTCCCCGAGCTGTACCGCATAATGGCGATCCGCGGCGCCAAGATCATGTTCGTGCCCGCGAATTACACCATGTTCACAGGAAAAGACCACTGGGAAGTCATTTTGCGAACGCGCGCGATCGAAAACCAGTGCTACATAGTAGCGCCCGCGCAGATAGGTAAAAAGCCGGCGTTTCAGTCCTACGGACGTTCGATGGTCGTCAACCCGTGGGGGACTGTCCTGTGTACCGCGCAGGACGGAGAAGGGGTTGTCTACGCCGAAATCGACACTGAGTATGTCGATGCGGTACGTTCGCAGCTTCCGAGCCTTCCGAACCGTCGCCCGGAAGCATACGCATGGTAATTGGAATATTTTTTTCACATAAAAACTCAAGGAGGAAATCGCCATGCAAATGAAAGAAATGAATATGATCGACTTTCGCAAGGAAATCGCAAAAACGCACGCCATGCTCATGCCTCTCGGCGCTTTCGAAGTGTGGGGGCCGCATCTTCCCGTCGGAGCGGATACTTTGGTGGCCGAAGAAATCGCCGACCGCATTTCCGAACGTATCGGATGGATCGTCGGTCCTTCCCTTCCGGTGGGCTATTCCGAGAGCCTGTACTTCAAAGAAGGAGGAACCATCTCCGTCCGTCCGGAGACTCTGAAGACATATCTCGTCGATATCCTCGACAGCCTTATCGAAAACGGAGTCGACCGGTTTTGTTTCGTCAGCCCCCATCTCGGAAACGTCCCGGTCGTTACTCAGGTCGCCGTACATCTTCGCAAGACCCGAAACATCAAATGCTGTCTCATCGACTGGTGGAGAATCATCCAACCCCTCTGCACAAAAGAAGGCATCCTCCAGTACGAGGGGAAAATGGCCCACGGCCACGCAAGCGAAGCGGGTACGTCCACGTTCCTCTATCTTCGTCCGGATCTCGTCAAATTCGATCGCGCGTTGAAAGTGGAGCCTCTGCCGGACGCATACCCGGATATTCCTCGATTCACGCTGACCAACGAGTTGTACGAGGATGCCGTTATCGGCGACGGGACCGTCGCCACAAGAGAAAAGGGGGAGCTGATCGTCAATAAAACCGTGGATCGCGTCGTGGAATTTTTGAAACAGTGGAAGTAAGCGCTGCTGAAAGAATCAAGCATAACGGCGTCATACAAATTCTTAAGGAGGCGATTCTTTTGCGTAAGACGATATCGGCGGTTCTGGTCATGTTCCTATCGACTCTGTTGTTTGCAGGCGCGCCTGTGGAAGGAGCCCTGAAGAAAGAGTACAAGCTCAACTGCAACCTGACCGAGAATACCGTATGGGGCCAGGGAACGGCTATGTTCGTCAAACTTGTTACAGAGAAAACCGACGGCAAAGTCAACATCAAACCGTACTATTCGGCGCAGCTCATCAGCGGCAAACAGACGAACGAACTGCTTATGCTGCGCAACGGCTCCATCGACTTCTCCTACGCGGGACCGGCCAACTGGTCGACGCAGCTCCCCGCGATGAATCTGTTCACCTTGCCGTGGTTCATCGCGTCCACAGGCGACACGCAAAAAGCGATGGAAGCCATCGTCCACGGCAAGTCGGGAAAAACGCTCGAAGAGATCGCCGCAAAAGCGGGAGTTACCGTCTTCGGCTGGGGATACAACGCCCCGCGGCAGCTTCATTCCAACAGACCTCTCAGAACTCCGGAGGACATGAAAGGGCTCAAGATCCGCTTCGTCTCCTCTCCCCTGTATAAGGATACTCTCGAGGCTCTCGGCACCAACGGGGTCAACATCAACTGGAGCGAAGCAGTCACCGCGTTTCAGCAGGGACTTGTCGACGCCGGAGAAAATCCGTACAACGTCATTATTCCATATCGCGTCTACGAATTTCATAAGTACATAACGGAATGGGACTATACGTGCGCAGCCATGTTTTTCGTGGCGAACACGAAAGTTTGGAACTCTTTCGACGCCGAAACGCAGAAAATTCTCAGGGAATGCGCCGAGGAGGCCGGCGTCTACACCGGAATGCTCAATCGCCTTGGATTCGACGACGGAACGGCGTACAAGTGGCTGGAGGAGAGAGGACTTCTTCCTCAGGATCAGAATATGATCCCGCACAACCCGCGCAAACTGCTCGAAGATAACGGCGTCACCATAATCAAGCTCTCGCCGGAAGAAATCGGAGCGTTCAGAAAAGCTACAAAGAGCGCGTTCGACAAGCATGTCAAGCTCGTCGGAGAGGAGCTTGTCCAGCTCGCCAAGGAGGATATGACCGCCGCCGGCCTTAAAATCGACGACTGATTCCGCGCCGCGCGCGAAGAAGAGTTCTTCTTCGCGCGCCTTTCCGAACATTTTCTCGATACGCTATTCGGCGCTTCGCGATCGATAATCGCAGAGAATTGCAACGATAGCAAACGTCCGCATTAAAAAGTGTTCTCTACGAAATATAGAAACGGGGGATCGGTTGTGAAATCTTTTCTTTGGTTCGTCGACCATTTCGAGGAGGCCTTTTCGGCGCTCCTTATTCTGGTCATGTCGACCTTCGCCTTTATCAACGTAATATCCCGCTACATTATAGAGCTCTCTCTTAATTTCACGGAAGAACTCAACATCTACTTCTTCGTATGGCTCACATTCCTTGGAAGCGCCTGGGCCGCGCGAAGAGGGGGGCATATGGCGGTCAATTTACTGTACGACGTTTTCCCTCGCAAAATTCGCCTCTTCCTGTATCTTCTCATACAATCCATTTCCATCGTCTTTTTTATTGCCCTGGGGTATTGCGGCTATCTCGAAATACTTGATGAAATCGCTCTCAATGCCATGACGGAGACGCTGGTCGTTCCGGTCTGGTGGTTCACAAGCTCCATTCCCGTCGGCTCCTTCCTGTTTATCGTACGTACCATTCAAAAAACAGCCGAAGATCTTAAGAACGGCACATATTAAAGAGAGGGGAAGAAGACGATGCACTCGTTATTCAACGACCCGGCGTTCTGGCTGCTCTTTCTTTTTCTTGTTCCTCTGATGTTGAAACTGCCTATCGCGCTCGCCATGGGATCATCCGCGGCTTTCGCGATCTGGTGGTGGGATCTCGGATGGCAAAGTATCTCGTACTCCTTTTTCGCCAACGTAGCGAAAGTACCGCTGCTCGCCATCCCCTTCTTCATTTTGGCGGGCGCCATTATGGAAAAAGCGGGGATAGCGATCCGACTTATAAATTTCGTCAAGGAATGCGTCGGGAGCATGACGGGCGGCCTTGCGATCGGGACGATACTGGTCGCCACCTTCTGGGGAGCTATCAGCGGTTCCGGTCCGGCGACCGTGGCGGTCATCGGAGTCATCCTCATACCGGGAATGGTCGCGGCAGGCTACGACAAGGCGTTCGCCACGTCGGTCGTCAGCGTTTCCTCCGGTATCGCGATCATCATCCCCCCCAGCATTTCCTTCATCGTCTACGCATCGATTACCGGAGTCTCCATAGGGGCGCTTTTCGCCGCCGGCATCATACCCGGCCTGATCGTGGCGATCTGTCTTTGCGTCAGCGCGTGGTTTACCTCCCGCAAAAACGATTGGAGAGGAGAGCCGCGAAAGGGACGATTCTGGCAAGCATTCCGCGATGCGATATGGGCGATCCTCTCGCCGGTCATTATCCTGGGAGGTATTTACGGCGGTGTTTTTACGCCTACCGAAGCGGCGGCCGTCTCGATTTTTTACGGTTTGTTCGTCGGCATCTTTATTTACCATTCCATCACTTTAAAAGGATTTTACGAACTGCTTTCGTTCTCAGCGCGTACCAGCTCCGTCGTCATGATCATGATAGGGATGGGAGGATTATACGCCTGGGCGGCGCAAACAGTCGGTCTGATCGACAAGGTTGCCGGCCTGCTTCTTTCGATCTCCACCAACCCGAATGTCGTGCTTCTTCTCATAAATATCCTGCTGCTCATTGCAGGAATGCTTATTGGCGGCAACTCCATATTTTATATATTTATTCCGCTTTTCATTCCAATAATGCAGTATTTTCAATGGGACCCGATCTGGTTCGGCATCATGTGCACGATCAATATCGCGATCGGTCAGATAACGCCGCCCGTAGCCGCTAATCTCTTCGTTGGAATAAGCATAAGCGATCTGTCCATGGAACAGCTCACCCCGCGAGTCATCCCTCTTCTGATCGCCTCCGTCGTCGCTCTGGCGATCATCGCGGCGTTTCCCGAGCTGACCCTCTTTCTTCCGCGAAGCTTGGGCATCCTGTAAAGTTCTCTTCAAATAATGGGCCCCGAGACGAAAATAACGAAAAGGGACACAAAAACGCTTCTTCGTTGTTTCGACTCGGGCCCGACAGCGGTCGACATTCCCTATGCCCGTGATTCAGACTGATATTGGGAATTCGTCTTGAAGGCTTTCTGCAGCCGCAGCACCAGCGGAAGCGCCACGGCGAGGGTTCCGGCCTCCGCGAAGGGGACGCTCATCCAGATGCCGGCCGTGCCGAAGAGCCGCGGAAGCAGCAGGAGCGCCGCTCCCAGCAGACCGAGGCTCCGGAGAAACGAGACGAGCGCCGATTCCCGGGCGGCCCCCAACGCGGTGAAGAGAGCCGACGCCAGCATGGTATACCCGTTCATCGGAAAGCCGAGCGAGAGAATCCGCGCCCCCTGCGATACAAGCTCCGCGATCTCCGGACGGCCGGGAACGAGCAGCCCCGCGAAGGCCACCGACGCGAACGAGGCAAGTACCCACCCGGCGACGCCGACGACGAACCCGGCCCTGCGGGCGATCCTCCACGACGCAAGAATCCGCGCGCCGTCCCCCGCCCCTTTGGCTATGGCCACGAGCGGCCCCAGTCCGATGGCGAACCCCGTCAGCACCATCGTCTCCAGCAGCACGAGATACCCGATCACGGCGAAGGCCGCGACGCCGGGCGCTCCCAGGTGTTCGAGGAGCAGCGCGTTGAAGAGCCAGAGAACGATCGCCCCCGAAAGCTGGGAGATCATCTCCGAACTTCCGTTCCCCAGCATGGAGGGGAGTTCGCCCGGGTGAAAGCGTGGGCGGACGAAGCTGAACACGGACCTCCCCGAGAGGACGTACGCCAGCGCGCCCCCCGTCGCGACGAGCGCCGCGAGGCCGCTCGCCGTCGCCGCCCCCTCCGTCCCCATGCCGAGGACCGCCAGAAAGAGCCAGTCGAGCGCCACGTTCACGACGTTCCCCAGCAGACTGAAGAGGAGCGCCCATCCCGCCTTCCCCTCGCCCCGGAAGAAGATCATCAACCCGATGTTTCCCATGCTGAACGCATAGAACCAGAGCATGCGCCCCAGATACCTCCCGGCGAGCGGAAGCAGCGCGCCGTCGGCCTTCAGCAGGAACAGCACGGGGTCGAGAAAGAGCGCGAGGCCCAGCGCGAGCAGCGCCGCCCCCGCGGCGAGGAAGGCCATCGTCGCGGAGAATATCCGCGCCGCGTCGTCGGGGTCGCCCGCGCCCAGCCGATGCCCCGCGAGGGTCGAGCCCCCCACGCCCGTCATGACGGCGAACCCCAGAAAGAGATAGAGCACCGGGACGGTGAGGTTGACCGCCGCGAGACCTTCCGGGCCGACATAGCGGCCGATGAAGAAGCCGTCGACCATGATGATCGACGTCGTCAGCACCATGTTCACTATCGCGGGAACGGCGTTCGAGAAAAAAGCGCGCGCCACGGGCATCGTGGCGATGGCCGGAAGCTCCGGCCGGTTGGTGTGTGTGTACGACATGGTTACCCTCCCTGATCGAATGATATGCGGGAGGATACAGGAAGAGGGGAGGGCGCGCTTCTGATTATGTGCTCAATGGAATCGCGAGGTCCATCGAAACGGCGCCGAGCGTCTGATCGCAGCCCGAATACAGCTCGAGAACGCCGCCTTCTCCGAGTTCGAACTCGCGCCGGGGCATCCAGACGAGCATGATCTCCTGGTAGAAACGCGCCACCTCCGATACCGGCCCGGCGAAGGGGAAGAAAAGCCACGAGCGCGCTGGAACGCGGAGACAGGGAGGGTGTTCGTCGTCGGGGACGACGATGCAGAGATCGTAGACGCAGCTTCTTTCGGGCGTCACCAGCGGGTTGTCGTAGGATATGCCGACGTAGCGCCGTTC
>LVBO01000002.1 GCA_001604435.1 Synergistales bacterium Syner_01 | reverse complement strand
CGCCGAAGCCGTTGCCTCCGACGAACTATAACGACCCCTTTTCCCGCACGACGCCCGTTACGTTCGATCTGCGCGACGTGGAGCTGCGGGACGTCTTCAGAATGCTGGGAGAATACGTGGGGATGAACATCGTCGCCGACCCCTCCGTTCCGAACACGCTGGTGACCATGTCTTTGAAGAGCGTTCCTCTGAATGAGGCGCTGGGGTATATTCTGCGCATGTACGACATGGGGTACGCAATCATGGGGAAGACGATCATCGTCGGCGCGCCCGACAGTATCGCCAAGACCACGGGGAAGCAGTCGACGCGTGCGTTCAGGATCGCCTACGCGGATATGAAGACGGTCGGGGGGCTTGTGCAGAGTTTGGCCGGAGTCTCGAATATCGTGTTGGACGAGCGCCTGCGCACGCTCTACGTGACGAGCAGGCCGGAGCAGTTCCCCCACGTGGAGCGCGTGCTCCAGCAAGTGGACCACCCCGGGCGTCAGGTGATGCTGCAAGCGCGTATTATAGAAGTGACCGATGCGGGACGCGATCAGCTGGAAACGATTATCGACGCGGTGTACAACCAGTGGTGGCTCAACTTCAGCTCCGGCGGAATGAATCTCGGGTATGTCTACGTTGATCAGCCGGGCTCGTACAAGCCGGGCGATGAACGCCCGGCGCCGGGTACGGAAGACGGACTGGAGAAAATCGCGGGCGGCAGCTTGACGAAGATGCTCGACTTCGGGCTGAACAGCATCGTGACGGCCAACAAGGGGAAGGTGCTTGCCGACCCGTCCATCATCACGCTCGACGGAAAGAAGGCCGTTATCAAACTTGTGGAGAACTACCCCTACATCTCCGAGCGCGACCAGGCGGGCAACCCGACGTGGAGCGAGAAAGAAGTCGGCCCCATCCTCGAATTCACCCCCACCGTGGGACGCGACCAGATGGTGACGGTCGAGCTCAAGATTCAAACGGGCGAAATTATCGGTACGTACAGAGGGCAGGCCGGTGAGGAGTTCCCGCAGACATCGAACCGGGAAGTGACTACGATGATCCGGGTTCGCGACGGCGAACCGTTCGTCGTCGGCGGTCTGCATAAGGACGTGAAGCGGACCGAGCGAGGGCGGGTTCCGATTTTGAGCAACATTCCGCTCCTCGGGGAGCTTTTCAAGTACCGAAAGGATATTCGGGACAAGTCGGAGGTGGCGATGATTGTGATTCCGTACATTCTGACGACGCCCGACGGCCCCGTGGAGCAATTCACTTTGAAATAACGGGTAGATTTTTTGCAGAGGTTTTTTGAGAAGAACTTCCGGATATGATAATATACCTGCGTTGTGGCGAATGCAGCAGCTTTTAGTCGTTTTGAACCGATATTGGGAGGTAGAGTGTTATGGCGCAGGTTGTGGATACGTCGGACTTTTATTCGGGGATAAAAATCCGCTGGCAGGAAGGTATATGGGAAGTCATCGATTTCCAGCATCACAAGATGGGGCGGGGCGGAGCGACGGTTCGGACGAAGATGAAGAACCTGGACACGGGGACGATCATCGAAAACTCTTTCCGCTCCGGCGAGCGCTTCGAGCGAATCATCTTCGACGAGAAGCCTGCGCAGTTCAGCTATAAAGAGGGCGACAGCTTCATTTTCATGGATCTCTCGACCTATGATCAGCTCTCGATTCCTGCGGATATTCTGGGCAACGTCGTGAACTATCTCGTGGACGACATGGAAGTCCAGATCGAGTTTTTCGAAGGGCGCATCATGGGCATCGAGATGCCGAAAAGCGTCGAGCTGAAGGTTGTCGACACGCCTCCGAGTTTTAAGGGCGATACGGTGTCCGGCGGAGGCAAACCTGCGAAGCTCGAGACGGGAATTACCATAACGGTTCCGATTTTCGTCAATGTGGATGATACAATAGTCGTCGACACCCGCTCGGGTCAGTATCTTGAACGGGCGAAAAAATAAAACGCAGGGAGGTTGACGAGATGAGCGCACGGGAAAAGATAGCCTATCTCAAGGGGTTGCTCGACGGGCTTGGTCCGGTCGAGAACGAAGGACAGGGAAAGATTTTCAGGGCTGTTGTGGATGCGCTCGACGCGCTCTCTCTGGAGGTGGCGGAGCACGAGGATCTGATTCAGGAGCAGCGGGAGTTGTACGAGGACTTGGCGGACGACTGCGCGCTCTTGGACGAAGATCTCGATTCGTTGGAGAAGGCGTTTTTCGAATTCACCGGCGAAGGCGACTTGGACGACGAGGATGGCGAAGAGGACGGCGACGAGTTCGACCGGAATTACGTTTCGGTGACGTGTCCTCATTGCAGCTACGTCTTCTACTATCAGCCCGAGGAGTACGAGCCGGACGAGGCTCTTGAATGTCCCGGCTGCGGAAAGGATTTCGAGCAGCCGAAGGAATAGAAAGAAGGGCTTGGCCGGGGGCATTTTCGCTGCCGGCCAAGCGCGTACAACTGGAAGGGAGGTCTCGAAATGGATGAAATGAACAAAAAGCTGGAATCTGAAGTTCTTGAAGAAGAATCCGCGTATGAAGGCGTTTTGGGCGAGACTGGGGAGGCCGAGGTTGTGCCGGAGGGAATGGTCGCCGGGATAGTGCATATCAGCGAAGAGGTGCTCTCCGAACTTGCGAAGAAGACGCTTTCCTCCATCGAGGGCGTGCAGCCCGCAAGCCCGGGCATCGCTTCCAAGCTCGGCATCGGAAGAAAGGCGAGCGAAGGGGTTCGTGTTGTGCTGGAGGATAACGGTCTCCATCCCATGGCGAGCGTGGATGTGTATATATTGGTGAAGTTCGGCCTTCGCATCCCCGATCTTGCATGGGATGTTCAGGAGATGATAAAGAAAAACATCGAGGAGTACACCGGCTACAAGGTGAAAGCGGTGAACGTGAACGTCCAGGGGATCTACTTCAAGGAGAAGGCTCCCGTCGAGGCCCCCGCGGAGGAGGCGAAGGGCGAGGTGAAGCAGCCCGAGGAACCCGCGCCGGAACCTGAAAAGTCCGTACAGCCGGAAGTGGAACAGCTCTGACATTCGCTTCGATGCGGCCTTTTTCAGTTCATAATTCATCAACGAACCTTGAAGGGGGCTCCTTCGTTTTCAGGGCCCCCTTCCAACAGGGGTGATGCGAATGTATCTTTTCTGGAAACGAACTTCCCTCGGCAGTATTCTGGTTTCGCAGGACGGAATGTGCGACTTTGTTAATTCTTTGTGCGAGAAGCCGTTCAAGTGCACGCAGGTTTCTCTTTCATCTGCCGACAACGCTCTTTTTCTTGTCATCACCATGCCCAGGGATTCCGATTCCTCAGCAATGGTTTCCTTGGAGTCAAAACTTCGGGATACTTTCGAGAAGACCGGCCTTTCCGTGCGCGTCTCCTGGGTGGAGCTTGCGAAGACGTCGTTCGTGGATAACGAGGCGATTGCCTCGCTTGCGAAAAAACCTATCGTCTGGGCGATCGCAGTCGCTCTTTTTGCCCTCCTGCTGAAGGAGGGAATAGCCACGCTTCTTTGGAGTCTTTTCTGGGGCGGCGCTTTTTACGCGGGAGTTCTTTTCTTCCAGTCGGAGAAAGGCGTTGAACTTGTGCGAAAGCTGAGGAGCATGGCGGGGAGGTAATGGAGTGAATCGTGGTTTTTTGCCGCAGAAGCGTCATCGTGCTCGTGAGATGGCGCTTCAATTGTTGTATGCGCTTGATCTCCGGAGAGGGCAATCCCCGGAACAGGCATTCGAACTGTTCCCCGGCGACGAAGAGCCGGAGATTATGGAGTATGCGCGCGTTTTGACTTCCGGCGCATGGGAGCGCCGTTTGGACATAGACAACCTGATCCGCGAGCATGTCGTCGGATGGCGTCCCGAGCGCATGGTCGCGGTGGACAGAGCCGCCCTGCGAATGTGCATTTTCGAAAGCCTGTTCGCGAAGTGCACTCCGGTCGCGGTCGCAATTTCCGAGGCTGTGGAGTTGGCGAAAACCTTTGGAACAGAGGAATCCGGCAAGTTCGTCAACGGCGTTCTCGGGCGTATTGTCCGCAATCTTCCTGCTGAAGAGGCCGCATACGATGCGTCCGCCGAAGCGGAGGAGATTCCGGAGGACGACAGCCGAACGCGGGGTGATGAATCGCATGCCGACGACGCTGACAGTTGACGAGATTTCCCTCCGTATCGCTTCGCTTTTTCTGAAGGACCCCGTGATGCAGGCCGTCGGTGTTCGCGGCGAGTTGAGCGAACTGAAGAAGCATTCCAGCGGTCATGTCTATTTTACCCTCCTGGGGAAAGAAAGCCGTATTTCGTGCGCTCTTTTCAAAAGCTATGCTTCGTACGTCCCGGAGTGGCCCCGTAACGGCGACGAGGTGGTCGCCGAGGGGGCTGTTTCGGTGTATGCTCCCCGCGGAGGGTATCAGCTTCTGGTGAAGCGGCTGGTTCCGCTGGGCAAGGGGGCCGCGGACCGCGCGCGGTTGGAGCTGATGGCGCGCCTCGAGGCCGAAGGGCTTTTCTCTCCCCACTTGAAACGTCCTTTTCCCGCGTACCCCGATCGCGTCGCCGTGGTGACCTCGCAGACGGGGGCAGCGCTTCGCGACGTGCTCGCCGTCGCTTCCAAGCGAATGCCCTCCTGCGAACTGGTGATCATTCCCTCGATTGTCCAGGGGTACGAAGCGCCCGCAGCCATCGCCGAGGCGCTGGGGCGTATCGGTTCCGTGGAGGGAGCGGAGTGCGCCATGCTGGTCCGTGGGGGCGGAAGCCGGGACGACCTTTCTCCGTTCGACGACGAGAGAGTGGTTCGGGCGGTCCGGAATTCTCCGGTTCCGTTGGTTACGGGAGTGGGGCACGAGATCGACGAAACGCTCGCCGACCTGGCCGCGGATCTTCATGCGCCGACTCCTTCGGCTGCCGCCGAGCGCATTTTCCCCGACAGAAGGGATATTCTGCGCCTCCTCGATCATCGGCTTGCATCGTCGCGGGCGGCCCTCGAACTGGACATGTCGAAGAAGCTCCGCAGCATCGATGCTTTGCTTTCGCGCAGCGCGAGAGTGCTTGAGAAGGACATCATGGCACGGAACGCATCGCTTCATCTCTCTTCGAGCATGCTCCTTTCGGCGGTCGAGCGCGCCCTCTCCGAGTCCAGGGAACGATTGGCCTCGGACGCGGCCTCGCTCGACGGTCTTTCGCCGTTGAAAGCCTTCGACCGGGGGTATATCGTCTGCGAAAAGGAGGGCGTTCCCGTGCTCAGGGCTGCCGAACTCTCCACCAAAGACGAGGTGCGCCTTCGTTTCCGCGATGGCGACGCGGACGCGAAAATCCGCTCATCCACTCTGCGCGCTGTTTCACAAGGATACGTTGCGGATTCTTAATGCAAAGAAGGAGGGGTGACATGCTCCCCCAAGTTGTTTCATGGGAAGGAAACCGGCTTTCTCTTCTTGATCAGAGAAGATTGCCGTCCTGCGTAGAGTTTTTGAAGTGCGAAGCCGCCGAGGAAGTCGCTGTAGCGATCGAAACTCTCGCAGTGCGAGGAGCGCCGGCGATCGGTATCGCCGCGGCCTTCGGCGTGGCTCTGGAAACTCGCGGAGGACGAGCGGAGGCGCTTCGCGCCGTGCAACGGCTTGCCGTAACGCGTCCGACCGCGGTGAACCTCTTCTGGGCGCTGCGGCGCGTCGAAGAACGAATGAAAACCGTTCCGGAGGATGCGCCCGGCGATGCACTCTTTTCGGTTGTTCTGGAGGAAGCGAAAACGATCCAGCGTGAGGATCTCGAGGGAAACCGCGCCCTCGGTCGCGCGGGCGCCGCGCTGCTTCCGGACGACTGCACCGTCCTGACCCACTGCAACGCGGGGGCGCTGGCGACCGGAGGGCACGGCACGGCCCTCGGGGTGATCCGTTCTGCGCGGGAGGCGGGGAAAACTGTGCGCGTGTATGCGTGCGAGACTCGTCCGCTGCTCCAAGGGGCGCGACTCACCGTCTGGGAGTTGATGCAGGACGGTTTCGACGTGACGCTTTTGTGTGATAATATGGCTGCAAGCCTGATGAAGAGCAGGCGAATCGACGCGGTGATCGTGGGCGCGGACAGAATCGCGGCCAACGGCGACACGGCGAATAAGATCGGGACCTATTCGCACGCGCTGCTGGCGAAGCATTTCGGCATTCCATTCTATGTAGCGGCGCCGTTGAGCACGTTCGATGCGTCGTTGTCTTCGGGCGAGGACATCCCGATAGAGGAGCGCGCCGCCGACGAGGTGCGCAAACTCCCCGGCGGCGGGATGCTGCCCGAGGAGTATTCGATCTGGAATCCGGCGTTCGACGTCACCGACGCTTCGCTGATTTCGGCTATTATTACGGAAAAGAGCGCGATAGTTCCTCCGTTCGCAGAGGGTATCGCCTCGTTCCTGTCAAAATA
This sequence comes from Synergistales bacterium Syner_01, assembly GCA_001604435.1. GTDB lineage: Bacteria > Synergistota > Synergistia > Synergistales > Aminobacteriaceae > JAAYLU01. The sequence goes on along the minus strand of LVBO01000002.1, from coordinate 3,341 downwards.
GGAGGAAGAACACACATGGACTATCGTATTGCGGATATCGCGCTCGCGCCTTCGGGCGAGAAGAAGATCGAGTGGGCGCGGCAGTATATGCCGGTGCTCCGTCACCTTGAGAAGAAGTACAAAGCCGAGCAGCCGCTTGCCGGGACGGTGATCTCCGCGTGCCTGCACCTGGAGGCGAAGACGGCCTGCCTGCTGCTGTTGCTGAAGGATCTGGGGGCGAAAGTCGTCGCGGCGGGGAGCAATCCGCTCTCCACGCAGGACGACGTGTGCGCGGGGCTGGTGAAGAACGGCGTGGCCGTTTTCAGCAGAAACGGCATGGCGACCGACGAGTATTTCGAGAACGCGCGTTCGGTCCTCTCCGTGGGACCGAATATCGTGGTTGACGACGGCGCCGATCTCGTGGCGTTGCTGCATACGGAGATGCGACACCTGCTTCCCGGTATCCGAGGAGGCTCCGAGGAGACCACGTCCGGAGTGAAGCGCCTGCGTTCGATGGCGAACGAGGGGATTCTCGCCTTCCCGATGATTTCCGTGAACGACGCGCACAGCAAGTATCTCTTCGACAACCGCTACGGCACGGGGCAGTCGGTGATGGACGGCATCATGCGGACGACGAACATGCTGGTCGCGGGGAAGAACGTGGTGATCGCGGGGTACGGATGGTGCGGACGCGGCGTGGCGATGCGCGCGGCGGCGATGGGCGCCCGGGTGCTTGTGGTGGAGATCGACCCGCACCGCGCCTTCGAGGCGCTGATGGACGGCTACGAAGTCGTCGGTATGGCGGAGGCCGCTTCGCGGGGAGATATCTTCCTGACGCTCACCGGGAACACGAAGGTGATCCGCAAAGAGCATTTCGAGAAGATGAAGGACGGGGTGCTGCTGGGGAATGCGGGGCACTTCGACGTGGAGATCTGCAAGCCCGACTTGGACTCGCTGACGAAGTCCGTCGAGGAGACGCGTCCCGGCATACTGACGTACGTGCTGAAGGACGGCCGGAGACTGCACCTTCTCGGCGAAGGACGTCTGGTGAACCTGGCGTGCGCGGACGGGCATCCCATCGAGATTATGGACTTGAGTTTCGCGTTGCAGCTTGAATCCGCCATACATATGGCGAAAAACACCATGAAACCGGGGCTGTACGACGTTCCTGCGGAGATCGACAGAGCGGTGATGGAGGCGAAGCTCGCCTCGCTGAACATCGCGCTCGACACGATGACTCCCGAGCAGGAAGAGTACATGAAGAGCTGGGTGGAGTAACATGACGACCCTCTTCAAGAACTTCCTGGCCGTCGACGGCGAGATGACGGAGGGGCGCTATTGCTCCCTTCGCGTCGAGGATGGAAAAATAGCGGCCCTTGCGGACAAGCTGGCGGCGCTGCCCGGCGACGAGGTGATCGACGGCGAGCGCCGCATGGCGCTTATTCCGGGGTTCGTGAACGCGCATACCCACGCCGCGATGTCGCTGCTGCGGGGAATCGGCGAGGAAGCGCCGCTGATGGAGTGGCTCCAGAAGAAGATCTGGCCTGCGGAAGCCAATCTGACGCGGGAGCGCATATACTGGGGGACCATGGCGGCGCTGCTGGAAATGGCGGCCTGCGGAACCACAGCGTTCGCGGATATGTACTTCGAGATGGACGCCGTCGTGGAGGCTTCGCTTGAGGCGGGAATGCGCTGCGCGGCCTGCAGGGGTATCGTCGGCGACGAGCGGGGGAAGTTCGAAGAGGGCCTGCGTCTTGCAGAGACGTGGAAATCGTATCGCGACATGGTGACGGTGCAGTTGGGGCCGCATGCTCCGTACACCGTGCCGTTGTCGCTGATGCAGGAGCTCTGCGCAACGGCCGCGGAACGAGGGATGGGCGTGCACTTCCACTTTTTGGAAACGGAATGGGAACTCTCCTATCTGCGGGACGAACTGAAGATGACGCCGAAGGAGTACCTCGAGTCCTCCGGGATTCTGGAGGCTCCGTTCGGGATTCTTGCGCACTGCGTTTGGCTGGATGCGGAGACGGCGGGCGCCGTCGATTTTTCGAGAATGGCGATCGTCCATAACCCCAACAGCAACTTGAAGCTGGGGAGCGGCGTGATGGATCTGACCGGCCTCGGCGCGAAGACGAAGAAGATCGCCCTGGGAACGGACGGGGCGGCGAGCAACAACCGCTTGGACATCTGGGGCGAGATGCGCTGCGCGGCGCTGCTGCACAAGGGAATCCGCCGGGATCCCATGGCGCTCCCGGCGGGCGACGCGCTGCGGATGGCTACGTACGAAGGCGCTTCCGCCCTCGGCTTCAAGAAAAAAGGATTGCTCAAGGAAGGCTGGGCCGCCGACCTCGTTCTTGTCGACCTCGATCAGCCGCACTACATCGGCATCGGAACGGAGAACGCCGCCCCCTTCCTTGTGTACGCGGGATCTTCCGCCGATGTGTATGCGACGATGGTGAACGGCGCATGGGTCTACCGAGACAGGGTGTTCCCCGGCATGGATTCGGAGAAGATCCTGGCGAAGGCCGGTGAGATGAGGACGGCCCTTCTCGGCGGAAAAGACTGAGCGGGTACGCTGAAAGGCGCCGGGAATGTTCGCGCATTCCCGGCCGAGAACTCCCTCGGAACAGTGTCCGGGGGCTACGGGGAGGAAGAGAGTGTATGCAGTGGAGATCGGGTAGGGAGATACGTTCTTTGTTTCTGGATTTCTGGGTGTCGAAGGGGAGCCGGCATGTTCCTAGCTTCTCGCTTATTCCCGACGATCCTTCGCTGCTCTTCACCATCGCGGGAATGGTCCCCTTCAAGCCGTACTATCTGGGGATTCAGACACCGGAGTCGCCGACCGCGGTGACGTCCCAGAAGTGCGTTCGAACGAACGACATAGAGAACGTCGGACGAACGGCGCGGCATCATACTTTCTTCGAGATGCTGGGCAACTTCGCGTGGGGCGACTACTTCAAGAAGGAAGCCATCACCTGGGGGTGGGAGTTCCTTACGGAAGTCATCGGGCTGGAACCCGAGCGCCTGTCGGCGACGATCTACCAGGACGACGAAGAAGCGTACGACGTCTGGCGCAACATGGTGGGGCTTCCCGACGAGCGGATCTTCCGCTTCGACAAGGACGCGAATTTCTGGTTCATGGGAACGCAGGGGCCGTGCGGGCCGTGTTCCGAGATCATGTACGACCAGGGGCCGGAGTATTCGTGCGGACGGCCGGAGTGCGCCGTGGGGTGCGACTGCGACAGGTACCTCGAAATCTGGAATCTGGTGTTTACACAGTTCGACCTGCAGAAGGACGGTTCGCTGGTACCGCTGCCGAAGAAGAACATCGACACCGGTATGGGGCTTGAGCGACTGACATC
>LVBO01000392.1 GCA_001604435.1 Synergistales bacterium Syner_01 | reverse complement strand
GCGCTCTTTCTGCCGAGACCCACTTCTTCGGCGAGGCGGCTGTTGCTCTCGGCGACTTCGTTGGTGGTGCTGGTGACCTCTTCGCATGAGGCGGCCGTGTTCTCCGAGAGCGTGGAGAGGACGACCGCCTTCTTCTGGAGTTCGGAGATGACGTCGCGGAGGCTGTCGAGCATGCCGTCGAGCGAGTGACCGACGGTCGACAGCTCGTCGTTGCCGGTCATGGCGGTTCGGACGGTCAAATCGCCTTCCTTGCCGGCTTGGGAGGTCGCCAGGATGGAGGAGACCGACCTGCGTATCGAACGGATGGTGGTGAAGGCGATGCCCAGCGCCATGAGCGCGACGAAAGCGGCGACCGCCCCCATGGCGATGTTCGCCGTCGTCATCCGCTCCTTGTTCTCCAGAGCGGCTTCTTCCGCGCCGACGTCCAGAATTTCGCCGATATCGTTGATGTTGCCGCGGACCGTTTTAAACAGAGCGTCTTCGATCTGCTGGACGGAGCCGGGAGCGAGCTTCCCCGTGCGGATTTCCTCGATCAGCCGCTCGGATTCTTTCGCCCAGACGGGAAAGTCCTTTCTCAGCGCATCGAATTCGTCGAAGATCGATTCGGGCTTGCCCTCCAGGCGGAAGGGGCTCCAGGCGCTCCGGTCGCGGGCGAGTATGGCCTCGGCCTGTCCGAGACGGTCGGTGACCTGCTCTACGTTTTCCCTGAAATCCTTGAGGTTTTTCTCGAAGTCCTTCCCCGTTCCGTGGTTCAGTATGGCCTGTTTCGCCACAAGAGCCTGGTACAGGTCGCGGTCGCCGTTGAGCACGAGGCTTTGCGCCACGAACGCCTCCTGGTGAATACGGGCCAGCAGGTCGTTGTAGATCGCATTGGCGGAGTACATCGAGAATCCCGTGACGAGCAGAATGCCGAAGACCGGAATAAGCGCGAGAATCCATAATCTCGTTTTCAATGTCAATGCCGTCATGATGTTCAACCCCTTCCGTAGAGATAACTACATTCCCCTCCATTCCGCCTCCCGGGAATATTCCGCTATTCTACATTGTCGAGAGTGTTTTGTATAGATTGGCTTAGGTCGCGCGGACGAAAGGGGCGAGACGGCGCTTCCGCTCGGAAGGGGTTTCTCCATGGAGCGGAAGCGCGCTGGGTGGATCAGCGTGTGAAAAAAGCCGCCAGATACGGGGTGACGATCAGAATGATGGTGAGGCGGAAGAGGTGAAACATCATCGAAACCGGAGTCTCGGCGCCCGCGTCCGTCGCGGAGAGCGCCATTCCGGCGAGTCCGCCTGGCGCTGTGGCATAGATCGCCGTCTGCAGATCCAGATCGAACCAGCGGCTGATCCCCCATGCGGCGATCATGCAGAAGACGATGAGCACGAAGATGTAGCCGACGGCGAGCGGGACTGCCTCCGGGTGCCGCCGGATGGAGGCGACGTCCGAATTGGAGACGACGACGTAGGCCACGAGGAGCTGGGAAATGGTCGACAGCAGGTTGCCGCTCGGTATGTCCGCGAGGACGATGCCTTTGGCCACCAGCCCCGCGATCATGCCTCCCGTGAGGATGCCCGAAGGGAGCTTGAAGTAATGCCCGGCCCACGCTCCCAGAAAAATTGCCGCGACGATGACGCCTTGATCTTTCATGTGGAAGGCCCTCCGATATGAGAAAAAATGCCGGTCCCCTTTCTTGGAGAGGGAGACCGGCACGTATATTACAGCACTTTCCTTATCGTGTCGATGATCGTGCCGTCCCGGTACTCCACCAGGCCCACGATCTCGTCCCCGAAGCGGACCTCTTGGGGAATTCCCGTGACCTTCTCGATCTCCGCCTTGAGCTGTCGGATCTCCTTCACGGGAAGCCCCGCGTTCGAAGCGAGGGCGCGTACGTCCTCCCGGAGGGGGTTGATGGCCATCCCGCGCTCGGTGACGATGACGTCCACGGTCTCTCCCGGCGTGACGACCGTCTGCACGCGGTTCCGTATCGAGGGCACGCCGTTGCGCATCGAGGGGATGGTGATCACGGTGAGTTTCGCCCCGGCCGCCGTGTCGGAGTGTCCGCCGGAAGCGCCCCTGAGGATGCCGTCGTGTCCGGTGAGCACGTCGACGTTGAAGTCCACGTCCACGTCGAGCGCGGCGAGGATGACCACGTCGAGGTCGTTCACGAGGCACCCCTTGTTGAACGGGTTGGCGTAGCAGGAGGCATCCACTTCGATGTGCCGCGGGTTGTTCGCGATCGACGACGTCACGGCCGCGTCGAAGCTCTGCACGTCGAAGAGCGCGTCGAAGAGACCCTCCTCCAGCATGGACGCCATATAGCCGGTGATGCCGCCGATGCAGTAGCTCCCTTTGATCGCGTGCGATTTCATGTACTCCTTGACGTAGCGCGCCACGGCGAGGCTTGGACCGCCGCCGCCGGTCTGGAAGGAACAACCGTTCTTCAGCATCCCGGAAGCCTTAAGGAGGCCGAACGCCAGCTCCGCGATCCGGAGCTGCACGGGGTCGCGGGTCACGCGGGTGGCTCCGGTGGCGATCTTCGACGGATCGCCACCGGAGTCGACCACGACCACCTGATCCACAAGATACTGCGGAACCGAGATGCGCGGCGCGAGCGGGTACTCCACGAGATTGTCGGTCACCGCGATCACGTGATCCGCGTAGCGCGCGTCGACCATCGCGTACCCCATCGCGCCGCAGGCCGTCTTGCCCGCGGAGCCGGTGAAGTTGCCGAGCCTGTCGCATGCAGGGGCGGCGAGGAAGGCCACGTCGATATGGAGGCTTCCCTCCTCGATCGCGCGCGCCCGTCCTCCGTGGCTGCGGATCATGACGGGCAGTTCGAATTCCCCTCGGGAGATTGCCTTGCCGACCTCTCCGCGGACGCCCGAGGTGTTCAGACGCGCGACGACTCCCTTGCGTACCGCGTCGGCGACGCAGTCGTGCGAGTCGCCCAGCGAACTTGGGGCGAGCGTGATGTTCCGCAGGCCCATCTCGTCGAGCAGCGAGAGCACCATCCCGACGAGAGCGTCGCCGTTCCTGAGGTGATGGTGGAAGGAGATCGTCATGCCGTCGCGGAGGCCCGACTTTTCAATCGCTTCCTTGAGGCTTCGCGCCACCTTGTTCGTCGTCGGCACGGCGATTTTTCGCGGGTACTGCGTCGGCGTCCAGACGTGTTTTCCGTCGAGCCGTGCGCGCGGCCCCGCGTACGGGGCGAACTCCCCGAGCTCTGGAACGAACGTCGGGACCTCTCTTCCTATGGTGTTCTTCACAAGATTCTCCGGTTTCATAAGCTTTCGACCTCCATTCCGGCGAGGCGGGCAAGTTCGAGTGTCCGCATGGCTTGCGCGACAACGGGCGCGTCCACCATACGGCCGTCGACGGCGACGACGCCGAGATGGCGCTCCTCGGCGTCCCGTGCACCGCGGACGATGCGCTCGGCCTTCCGGACCTCTTTCTCGTCCGGAGAGAACGCCTCATGGATGATCGCGATCTGCGAGGGGTGGATGGCGGCCTTGCCGGAGAAGCCCATCGAGACCGACATCCTTGCCTGTTCGCGGAGCCCCTCCGGACTGTTGATGTCGGTGTAGACAGTATCGAACGCGAGCAGTCCGTTCGCCTTCGCCGCGAGGATGACGGCGCTCTTCGCGTAGAGCAGCTCCAGCCCTTCGCGGGTTGCCTTGATGCCGAGATCGGCGGCGAGGTCCTGCCCGCCGATGGTGAGGCCGAGAATACGGGGGGAGGACGCCGCGATCGAGGGGGCGTTCACAATCGCCCGCGCCGTTTCGAGCATCGCATGGATGCGGACCGAGCCGGGCTTCATGCCGTGCTCGTGCTCCAATCGTGCGATGATCTTGTCGGCGGCCCGGACATCTTCCGGGGAGTCGATCTTCGGAATGCGCACGGCGTCGGGTGCGGCGGGGACGATTTCCTCCAGGTCGTCTTCGAAGAACGGGGTGTCGCGCCCGTTGATTCGGACGACGCGCTCCACCGCGCCGAAATCGAGCGTCCGCAGCGCGTGTTTCACCAGCTTGCGGGCCGAGTCCTTTTCGGATATGGAGATGGAGTCCTCCAGGTCGAGGAGGACTCCATCCGAACCGTAGATGGCGCAGTTCTGGATCATTCCCGGATTATTCCCCGGAATGTAGAGCAAGGACCGACGGGGGCGGTCCATTAAAAAAGTTTTCATCTGATATACTTCCTTCTTTTTATGAGAGAGTAGATGAGCGAGACTCCAGCGAACGCGATGAGCGCCGCGGAGATCGGTTTCGAGAAGAAAATGCCGAGGGAGCCGTCCGAGAGCGTCATTGCGTTGCGGAACGACTGTTCCGTGGTGCCGCCCAGGATGAGCGCGAGCACCAACGGCGGCAGCGGAATTTCGAGCTTCGAGAAGATGTACCCGCCGAGGGCGCACCCCATCACGAGGATGAAGTCGAAGGCGCTGTAGTTCAGGAAGTAGGTTCCCATGAAACCCATGCCCAGAATCAGGGGAAGCATGATCCTTTGAGGGATCTTCAGCAGCTGAACCAGTGGAATGGCCAGCGGGAGGTTGATGACCACGAGGATGACGTTGCCGATGAGCATCGAGGCGATGACGCCCCACGCGATCTCGGGATACTGGGAGAAGAGAATCGGCCCGGGCTTGACGCCGAGCATCATCAGCGCGCCGAGCATGACCGCCGTGGTTCCGGAGCCGGGGATGCCGAGCGTGAGCAGCGGTACCATCGCGCCCGCCGCGCAGGAGTTGTTGGCCGCTTCGGGGGCGGCGAGCCCTTCGATGGCGCCCTTGCCGAACTTCTCCGGAGTCTTGCTGATGTTCTTCTCCATCGCGTACGACATGAAGGTGGCGATGCTCGCCCCCATGCCGGGGAGGACGCCGACGAAGAAGCCGAGGGGCGAGCTGCGGAGCATGGGCATGACGCACTTCTTGAAGTCCGCCCAGCTCACCCACACCTTGCCGATGCTCTTGGAATCGAGCTTGTGCTGCATGTCGAGCGCCTTGTAGTTCTTGAACACCTCGCAGATGGCGTACACGCCGATCATCACGACGAGGAAGTCGATGCCGTCCTGGAGCTCTTCCACGCCGTACGTGAAGCGCATCTGGCCGGTCAGCGCGTCGATGCCCACGGTGGAGAGCATGAAGCCGATGCCCATGGCGATCACGCCCTTCAACAGACTCCCCTCGGCCAGGGTGATCGTGGCGACGAGGGCGAAGAGCATCAGGGAGAACATCTCCACGGGACCGAAGCGGAGCGCCGCGGAGGCGATGGGGCCGGTGAGGAAGATGAGGAAGAACATGCCGATGGTGCCGCCGATGAAGGAGGCGATGGCGGAGATGGCGAGCGCGGAGCCGGCCTGTCCGTTCTTCGTCATCGGGTAGCCGTCGAAGCAGGAGACGATGGCGGAGGCGTCGCCCGGCGTGTTGATCATGATGGAGGCGCGGGAGCCGCCGAACATGGCGCCGTAGTAAACCGCGCACATGGTGATGAGGGCGGTCGAGGGATTCATTCCGAAGGTGATGGGAATGAGGATGGCCACGCCCGTCGCCGGGCCGAGGCCGGGGAGCATGCCCATGATGGTGCCGAGGAGTCCGCCGATGAAGACCCACATGATGTTGTAGGCCGTCATGGCCGTGGAAAACCCTATGGCGAGGTTCGCGAAGATTGCGTCCATATCGGAATGTCCTCCTTAGAATGGGAGCATGTTCTCGATGATGCCCCGGGGAAGGCTCAACTGGAGGGCGATGGCGAACGCTCCGTAGGTGACCGCGGGAAAGAGAAGAGAGAGGAGTACGTTCTGGACGAATCGCCCTCTGTTGATCATCGACGTGGCGCAGAGCATGAAGAGCGATGTGGCCAGCAGATACCCCCACGAGTCGAGCACCATGCCGTAGACGACGCCGAGGAGCATCGTCGCGGCGATCTTGATCCACACGCCCGCATCCTGGACGAAGTTCCAGTTCACAGGTTCTTTTTTCGCGGACAGCTTGTCGCCGATGCACAGCCCGGCCCCCGCCAGCATGACGACGCAGGCCACGATCACGGGAAACAGGCGGGGGCCGATCGCGTCGCCCGCCTTGACGTCGGGCAGCCGCATGGCGGTCGCTAAATAGATGGCCCCGAGGATGAGCGCGATGAGACCGCTCGTAAGATTCTTGCTCATTGTTCAACCTCCGTCTCCGGGTGGATTCATTCAAAAACGGCGGGAGGAGCGAAGCCGCCCCTCCGCCGGAAAGAGCGCCGTGTAGCCGTTACTTCAGGCCGACCTGCGTCAGCAGCGAATCGAATTCCTTGGTGCTCTCCTCGAGGAACGCAGTGTGTTCGGCGGAGTTCTGGTAGAAGTTGCTCCATCCGAGGTTCCCGATGAGAGTCTTCCATGTCTCGGTCTGGACCATCTTTGCGAACACGTCGTCCCAGTACTTCACCTGCTCCGGAGTCAGATCGGGGGCGCCGATGATGCCCCTCCAGTGTGGGAAGACAAGATTGACTCCCTGCTCCTTGAAAGAGGCGACATCCGGCAGGAAGTCGAGCTTCTGGTCGGAGCTGACGCCGATGATCCGCATTTTGCCCGCCTTGTGCTGCTCAAGCACTTCGGCCAGCCCGATGCTGGTGGCTTTCACATGTCCGCCGAGAACGGCCGGGACGATCTCGCCGCCCGCGCCGGGGTAGACGATGAACTTGATCGTTGCAGGATCGACGCCGAACTCCTGGGCGAGTTCAAGGAACATCAGGTGGTCGTTGTTGCCGAGGGTGGGGCCGACGCCTACGGGCACGGAGGACGGATCGGCCTTGATGGCGTCGAAGAGGTCTTTCACGGTCTTCCAGGGAGAATCCTGCTCGACGGCGATGGCGATCCACTCCGTCTGGAGTGCGGCGATGGGCGTGACGTCCTTGTACGTGATCTCGCTCTTGCCCAGAAGGTTGTTGAGCATGATCAGGGTGGACGTGGCGGCGAGATACTCTCCCTGCCCCTTCTTGCCCTTCAGGTAGTTCCAGCCTGTGGCCCCGCCGCCGCCCGGTTTGTTGACGACGATGATGTTCTTCTCGACGAGCTTCTCGTCCGTCAGGGCTTTCTGGATGGTGCGGCACAGCATATCCCATCCGCCGCCCGGGTTGGCCGGGGCGATGAGTTCGATGGTGCGGGTGGGCTTCCATTCGGCGGAGGCGGTTCCCGCGACAGCGAACACCACGACGAGCAACGCAACTGCAAACAACTTTTTCATACCTGTGTTTCCCCCTTTTCTAGGATTTTGCTTCTCCGCGCCGAGGCGCGGTACCAGCCCTAAAAAAACTGAAAATCCTCGAGTTCCTTTGCGTACCCGGATTTCTCGCGCCAGATGACGAACGACTCGTCGAGGTGCTCCGTCCAGATGGCGGCGGCTCTCTCGGGGTTGTGCGCGGCGAGCGCCTCG
>LVBO01000391.1 GCA_001604435.1 Synergistales bacterium Syner_01 | reverse complement strand
CTCTTCTCCGGCGCGGCCCCGGATTGTCCGCTCGCTTACTTGACGCCTCCGAGGATCGCCATGGCGCGGGCGAGGATTTTGGTTCCCTCCATCATGCCCTTGATCGAAAGGCTTTCGTTGGGCTCGTGCATTCCGGAACCTCCTTCGATCCCCCAGGCCGCCATACGATAGCCGAAAACAGTTCCTTTTTCGTCCACGGGCTCGTTCTGCCATGCGCTGGCATAGGTTCCTCCGTAGGAAATGACGGGTTCGCGATCCTTGCCCGTAACGCCTTTATACGCCGCGCGCAGCGTAACGACGATCTCGGAATCCCACGGAATCGTGTGGGGCTTGCCTCCTCCGGTGACGTGAACTTCCTTCCCTTCACCGATTGAAAAACCTTTCGTTTTGAAGGCCGCCTCCACTTTCTCCTTGATCTCCTGACCGGTAAAGTGTTTCACTGAGGGAACTTTGAGGTCGGCTCCCTTATCGGGGTAGCGGATGTTCACATGAAACGTGAGTTCGGGAACGGTCCCCGTGTTCTTTAATTCCACGAGCCCCATGTTGACGGTGATGTTGTTGTCGACCTTGTGTTCCCCTTGCTTTATTCCGAGGGCTTTTCCATCCGCGGTATCTACTCCGACGAGGTCCGCCAGTTTCGAGGCATGCGCGCCCCAGCTCTCCCCCGCTCCCGCTTTCGACAGGATGAACAGCATCCGGACGTTGGCGTTCCGCCCTTTCCACGCCTGCCCTGAATGGGCGGCCACGCCGGCGACGTCGATAAAGACTTCCTTGCCGATGTTCCTGATCTTGACGTCGCTCTTCCATGGCTGATCGGCGAGCGCCGCGGATATGGAAGAGACCAAACTCTTTGCGCTCTTTTCATCGGCTGCTTCCAGAACGGCGCTACACTGATCGGAGACCGCGTTGCGCGCCGAACCGCCCTTGAGAGAGGCGAGACGGATCACCTTCGAGGTATCGACGGAGAGTCTACCGGCGACGTTGACCCCGGCCTTTTCCAAATACGTAACGGCGAAACGCCCCGAGTCCGGAGAGAAGCCGAGCGTGGGCCACTCTTCCTTGCCCTCCTTGCAGAGCTTCGCATACTCGGCGACGCAGCTCCAGCTCTTTCCGTCGTTGCCGCTTCCGTCCTCGGAGGTGCCGAAGAAGATGCGGATGCGACGGCTCAGCGGCACTCCGGCGTCGTTGATCGCCTTGAGCGCATACATCGACGCCACAGCCGGTCCCTTATCGTCGAAAGCGCCGCGGCCGATGATCTTTCCGTCCACGATTTTTCCTTCGAACGGTCCCGCAAGGGTCCACAGTTTTGGATTTCCCTCGGGAACAGTATCGAGATGGACAAGCACCATCACCATTTCCGGGGCGTTCTCAGGCCCGGCCTCGACGTACCCGAAACGATACTCCGGGTGCTTGAAGGTACGGAATCCCATCCGCCGTCCAAGCTCGAGCGTATGGTCGAGCGCTTTCTTCACACCTTCGGAAGGGGTTGTCGCGGAACCGTGATTATAGCTTTTGATCCGAATGAGTTCCTGAACCGACTTGATCTGCGCATCCCGCGCAGCGTCGATCTTTCGGTCGACCGCACCCTCCCGGGAAGACGCGAGAAGCCCCGAAGCTCCGCACAACAGCAGAACAAACGTAACCAGACAATGTCGCAACCGCACCTTTCAACACTCCTTTCATATTTCAAACCTGTTGTCCGAAGCAAACGCCTCGCGCTTCGAACCGCACTCATCCTT
>LVBO01000390.1 GCA_001604435.1 Synergistales bacterium Syner_01 | reverse complement strand
GGGTTCAATCCCGGAGTCCCCGTGTTCGATTCGGAAGCCGTCGGGGAGATCCTTGCGAGGGTCCGGCGAGCCGGACCTTCTCACGCTTTGCGCGCGTACGCCCTCTTTTTCGGAAGCCTCGCGCTCGCCGCCGGGGGGGCGTTTTTTTTCGATCTTTCACAACCTCCGTTCAAGAGGCTGCTCGTCGTCTTTCTGGGCATTCTCTTGCAGGCCGTGCCCTTTCTGATCCTCGGCACGCTGCTTTCGTCGGCGATCCAGCTGTTCGTCTCCGGCGAGCTGATCCGGCGCATCTTCCCGCGTCGCTTCGGCCCGGGGACGCTCGCCGCCCTTCTGGCGGGATTCTGCCTTCCCGTCTGCGACTGCGCCTCCATCCCCGTCTTTCGCGGGCTTCTGAGAAAAGGGGTTCCCGTTTCGACGGCGGCGATCTTTCTGACGGCGTCGCCGATTATCAACCCCGTGGCGCTGCTGTCGACTTATTACGCCTTCAACGGCGATTCGCGCGTCGTCTTCGCGCGAGCCGCGCTCGGCATCGTCGCGGCGGTCATGATCGGCCTCTTTTTCGAACTGTTCCCCTCGGGCTCCGAAGCGCTGCTGAAGCGCTTCGATCTCGCGACGTGCGACTGCGGCTCCCCGCAGCCGGTCGGCCCGAGTCCGAAAGCGGTCGACGGACTGCTTCTGTTCGCCGGACACGCTCGGGCGGAATTCTTCGGCGTGGCGAAGTACCTCGTGTTCGGCGCGCTTTTTTCCGCGTGTATTCACACCTTCGGGGCCGGGCTGTTCTCCGCGCACCCCGGGCGGGGGCTTGCCGGTCCCGTGCTGGTCATGATGGCGACGGCGTTTCTGCTCTCTCTGTGCTCCTCCTCGGACGCCGCCGTCGCCGCCGGATTCGCGCTCAAAATTCCCCCCGCGGCGACCATGGCGTTTCTGATCTTCGGCCCGATGATGGATGTGAAAAACGTCCTGATGCTCTCGGCGGGATTTTCGAAGGCGTTCATAGCGAAACTGGCGACGACGGTCTTCGCCGTCTGTTTCTGCACGGCGATGCTGTACGGGGTCACCGGCGTCGGAGGAGCGGCGCTGGCCGCCGCCGTTCTTCTGACGCTCCGGTACGTCTATTGAGGGGGGAAAAGCAATGCGCGCAGGAAACTTCAATTCGCAGATCGTTTTGGAATGTCTCTCGATGTTCGCGCCGGCCGTCGCGATGCTCGTCTCCGTGTTCGACGGAACCTACCTGCACTATGTCGTTCCGCGGACGAAGCCCTTTCTTCTTTTCGCGGCGGCGGTTCTTTTCTGCTGGACGGCGGCGGGGCTTTCCCGCGTTCGGCAGCCCCGCTACCGGCATCGGGCCGCGCACGCCCTCGTGCTCGCGATTCCGGCGCTTCTGCTGCTTCGTTCCTCCGCCCCGCTCGCCGTCTCCGACTTTTCATTCGCCTCTTCGCTCGGAGATCCGGCGTCGGAATTTTTCGAAGAGAGTTTGCGCGGTCTGCCGGAGAGCGAGAAGTTCGCCTTCGATAAATGGAGCGCCGTCGCGTCGCGCCCGCCGTTCGAACCGACGATGGAAGGCGGCGCGATCATCGTGCGAAGCGAGGACTTCTACCCACTCGTCGCGCTGCTGCACTCCGACGCGGATCGCTACGAGGGAGTCCCTATCCGCATCGAGGGGTTCGTCTTCAGAGAATCCGTCGAGCTTGAGGAGAATCAGTTCATCCTCGCCCGTCTTCTGATGTGGTGTTGCGCCGCGGATGTCGTCCCCTTCGGCCCGGTGTGCGAATACGAGGGTGCGTCGACGCTGGAGGAGGGAACGTGGGTCGCGCTGGAGGGGACGGTGCGCGTCGGCGAGTACGAGGGCGAGAAAGAGCCGCGTATCGTCGTCTCCGGCGTCGAAACGGGGTTGGAGCCCGAGCGCGACTATATCTATCCGTAGGATACAGGGAACCGGCGCCTTGCGGTCACGCGGAGAGGATCGTCTTTTCTCCCTCGCGCCGTTCTTCGGAGCTTTCGCCGGGACGGATTGAGAGGGGGAGTTCAAGACCCCAGCGCTCCAGCGTTTCCTCGCGATGGAAGAGTTCGGGCAGCGCGCCCCGAAGCACGCTCTTCCCGTGCGCCAGGATCGTCGCCGTCGAGCAGACGTCCATGGCCATGTCGAGGTCGTGCGTAGCGAGGATCATCGGCAGCTTCATGCGTTGCAGCGTCGCTATGATCATCCGGCGGGAGCGCGGGTCGAGAGACGCCGACGGTTCGTCCAGCACCAGTACTTCGGGGTCGGAGACGAGTATTCCGGCGAGGGCGACCATGCGCTTCTCTCCCCCCGAGAGGCGGTGCGGCGGCCTGGAAGCCAGATGGGAGATCCCGAGGCGTTCGAGCATCTCCGCCGCTTTTTCGGCGGCCTCGCGGGGGGGTGTTCCCGATGCCCTCGGCGCGAAGGCGACGTCCTCCAGGACCGTGGGCATGAAGAGCTGGTCGTCGGGTTCCTGAAACATCATCCCCACCATTCGCCGCGCGCGGTCGACGTCGTCGCCGAGCGGGCGTCCGTCCAGCAGAATCTCCCCCGAATCCGGACCGAGACAGCCTGTGAGATGGAGCAGCAGCGTGGATTTTCCCGAGCCGTTGGCGCCCACGAGGGCGGTCTTCTCTCCCGGCTCCAGCGCCAGATTCACGCCCTCCAGAGCGGGCGTTCCGTCGGGGTATGCGTACCGCAGGTTGCGAACTTCGAGAACGAACATCGTCGATATCTCCTCACATCCATAGAATAAGCCCCGCGAAGAAGAGGGAGCCGCACAGCAGAAGCGAGTCCGTGAAAGACCAGCGCAGCGCGCGCGCCGAGGCGAATCCGGCGATGCCGCCCCGGCAGAGCATCGCCCTGCGGGATCGCTCCGCTCTGTCCGCACCGTGGATCAGGGCGCTCCCGAGAATCGCCGCGTAGACGCCGAACCCCCTTCCCCCTTTCCTCTCCGGGGCGCGGAGAGAGGCCGCCCGAAGGCTGGAGGCGAAGCGTTCTCCGAGAATCATGATCTGTCGGAAGGTCAGAAGAAAGAGGCTTGTCAGAGCGGACGGAACCCCCAGCTTTCTCAAGGACGCCCCGAGGGCGCCGGGATCGAGCGCGACGACCATGCGGAGGAAGACGACGGTCAGTATGTTGATCTTCATCGTGAGGAGAATGGCGAGGCGCGTTCCCTCCGGAGAGGGCACGCCTCCGCCTCCGGTGAGAGGAAGGGTGATCCAGAGGAAGAGAGCGAAGAGATTGACGCTCTTCAAGGAAGCGATCGTCCCGCCCGCCCCGTTCCGCCTATCGAGCGCCGCGAGCAGCGCCGCCCCCGCTCCGGCGAGCAGAAGGGGCGGGATCTCGTTCCGGGCGGCGACGGCGAAGGCGACCCCCAGGGCGGAGAGAATCCGCGCCCGGGGGTCGAACATGTCGAGCACGGAGACTTCGCCGTTCTCGAAAAATGGGCGGAACTCCGGCAGTTTCAGCTCTTCTCGACTCCTCTCAGCAGATCCGGCGCCGCCTTGCGCAGGAAGGCGACGACGAGCACGGTGACCGCGCCCTCGATCAGGGCGAGAGGAATGTGCGCGGCGAAGACGATCTTCGCCGTCCCCGTCAGCGCGTCGTTCGAGAGGCCGAGAAAGAGCGCGACCTGCGCCGCGCACAGAAGCACCGCCGCGGTTCCCGCCGAAAAGGCCGCGCTCCCCGCGACGAGCGGGTTGGCGCTCCGCGTCGCCCTGCCGAAGAGCAGGTGCGTCAGAAGAGCCGGCACGGCGATGTTGACGCAGTTGGGACCGAGGGAGAGGATGCCGCCGAACTGAAAGAGCAGCGCTTGCAGAAGCAGCGCCGTGAGGACGGCGGGAAAGACGGCCCAGCCGAGCGCAAGCCCGGAAAGAGCGA
>LVBO01000036.1 GCA_001604435.1 Synergistales bacterium Syner_01 | reverse complement strand
TGCATGTTCACCGGCCTTGTAGAGGAGGTAGGGACGTTCGTTTCGCTTTCGACGAACGGGGCGTACGCCCGGATGACCGTGCGGGCGCCGTCGTTCGCCGGAGCGTTGACGCGCGGGCAGTCCGTGGCGGTTTCGGGCGCGTGCCTCACGGTCGCGTCGTGCGGAGAAGACCTCTTTTCGGTTGATGTGATGTGCGAGACGCTCGCGAAGACGAAATTCCGTTCGCTGCGCCCCGGCGCCCGGCTGAACCTGGAGCGGGCGCTTCGTGTCGGCGACCGGCTCGACGGGCACATTGTCACAGGGCACGTCGACGGCGTCGCCGCTGTTCGAGGTCTACGCAAGGGAAACGAGGGGTTTCTGCTGGATGTGGAACTCTCCTCGGAAATGCTTCAGCTCCTTGTGCCGAAGGGGTCGATAGCGATCGACGGAACGAGTTTGACGATCGCGGATTTCGAAGGAGCGATCTGTACTGTGAGCCTCATTCCGGAGACATTGAAGGCGACGAACCTGGGCGATCTGCGGCCCGGAGACGATGTGCACATCGAAATGGATATTCTTGGAAAATACGTCCGCCGTCTGCTCGGAGCGATGGTTCCGGGCGAATTCGGCAGGAAGGGGTTGCCGGCGGCCGGCGATAATGACACGCCGTCCGGGCTTTCCATGGATTCGTTCAGAAAGGCCGGATGGCTGTAAACAGTGCGGGAGGTTGTTATGGAATGAGCGCTCTTTCGGAGACGGAAAAGCAGGAGAAAACGATGTTCAGCTCTATCGAAGACGCCGTCGAGGATATACGGAACGGCCGAATGGTCGTTGTCGTGGACGACGACAGCCGCGAGAACGAGGGAGACCTTGTCATCGCCGCCTGCAAGGCGACAACCGAGGCGGTCAATTTCATGGTGCGAAGGGCGCGGGGGCTCGTCTGCGTTCCCCTTGCGAAGGAAACAGCGCGACGTCTCAGGCTCGATCCAATGGTGCGCGAGGGGACGGATAAACACGGAACCGCCTTCCTCGTCTCGGTCGACGCCAAGGAGGGAACGACAACGGGGATTTCGGCGGAAGAACGCGCCGCGACTGCGCGTTTGCTTGCTGATACGTCGTCCCGGCCGGATGATTTTTATCGTCCCGGGCACATGTTTCCCCTCGAAGCGCGACAGGGCGGCGTGCTGAAACGGGCGGGGCACACGGAGGCGTCGGTTGATCTCGTCCGCCTCGCCGGGTTTCCTCCCGCCGGGGTAATCTGCGAGATTATGAACGAGGACGGCACGATGGCCCGGCTTCCGCAACTGTTTTCCTTTGCCGCGGAATACGGCCTGAAGATCATCTCGATAGAAGACCTTATTGCGTACAGGAGCAAGAGGGAACGGCTGATCGAGAAGATCGCGACGGTCGAACTCCCTACGTTCCACGGCTCGTTCGTGGCGCATGCGTACAGGAATGTGCTGGACGAGAACGCGGAGCGGGTGCATATCGCGCTCGTGAAGGGGGAAGTGAACGGCCGGAACGGCGTTCTGGTGCGCGTGCATTCGGAATGCCTCACGGGCGACGTCTTCGGTTCTCTTCGTTGCGACTGCGGTCCGCAGCTCTCCGCCGCGATGGAGATGGTGGAGAAGGAAGGGTGCGGCGTAGTGCTCTATATGCGGCAGGAGGGGCGCGGCATCGGTATCGCGGAGAAGCTGAAGGCCTACCAGCTCCAGGAGAAGGGAATGGATACCGTGGAGGCGAACGCAGCGCTCGGTTTCGCTCCCGATCTTCGCGATTACGGTATCGGAGCGCAGATTCTTCTGGATCTGGGAGTGGAAAACATCAGATTGCTGACGAACAACCCGCGGAAAGTGGTCGGCCTTCAAGGGTACGGGCTCGAGATCGCGGAACGGATACCTCTGGTGATTCCGCCCAACAAGTTCAACGAACGCTACCTCGGAACCAAGGAGCAAAAACTTGGTCATATGCTGCATATATGCGATCTCCTGCGGTAGGGAGATCTTGAAGGGAGAGAGTTCCGAATGAGGGTAATCGAAGGAAAACTGACGGGGGCGGGGCTTCGGTTCTGCATCGTCGTTTCGCGTTTCAACAGCTTCTTCAGCGAGAAGCTGCTCGAAGGTGCGAAGGATGCGCTGCTGCGCCACGACGTGTCCCATCACGGTATCGACATCGTGTGGGTGCCCGGCGCGTGGGAAATTCCCCTGATCGCGAAAGAGGCCGCGCTGAGCGGCAAGTACGACGCCATCATCGCGCTCGGCGCTGTGATACGCGGCGACACGACGCACTACGAGCATGTCTGCGCGGAGATGTCGAAGGGAATAGCGTCCGTCAGCATGACGCAGCGGGTACCGGTGGCGTTCGGCGTTCTGACGTGCGAGTCGATGGATCAGGCTGTCTCACGTTCGGGGAGCAAGGCCGGAAACAAGGGGTTCGAGGCGGCCGCGGCCGCTATCGAGATGGCGAATATACTGAAGCAGATGCGGACTGAAAAGGAGACTGATCAGAATGCTTGATATCCGATGGATTCGTTCCAACGCCGATGAAGTGAAGACCTACCTGGCCAACAGAAACAACGATTTCGATATAGAGCCTCTTCTCTCGCTCGACGAGGAGAAGCGAAAACTGCTCTCCGAGACCGAGGAACTGAAAGCGAAGCGAAACGAGGGCTCGCGCAAGGTCGGTATGGCGAAGAGCAAAGGGGAGGACGCGGCGGAGCTGATGGAGGAGATGCGCGTCATCGGCGACAGAATCCGCGATATAGACGGTATCCTTGCGGAGATCGAGGAGAAAATGGACAACATGCTTCTCTCCATACCCAATCGTCCGCACGACTCCGTCCCCGTTGGAAAGGACGAGAACGACAATCCTGTAGTTCGCCGCTGGGGGGAGCCCAAGTCCTTCGATTTCGAACCGAAGGCGCACTGGGATATCGGCGAAGCGGCGGGCATCATGGACTTCGAGAAGGGAGCCGCGCTCGCTCAGAGCAGATTCACCGTGCTGAAGGGTATGGGCGCGCGTCTTGAACGCGCTCTCCTGAACTTCATGCTGGACCTTCACACGGAAAAGCACGGCTACCTGGAGGTGCAACCGCCCTTTCTGGTGAGCAGCAAAACGATGCAGGGTACGGGGCAGCTCCCGAAGTTCGCCGACGACCTCTACAAGTGCGAGAACGACGATCTCTGGCTGATCCCGACCGCGGAGGTCCCCCTCACCAACCTCTTCGCAGGCGAGATACTGGAGGAGGAGCAGCTTCCGTTTTACTGCACGGCCTATACGCCGTGTTTCCGCAGAGAGGCCGGAGCGTACGGGCGCGATGTGCGGGGCATGCTCCGGCAGCACCAGTTCGACAAGGTCGAGATGGTAAAGATCAGCACGCCCGAGAGAAGTTACGAAGAGCTGGAGATGCTGACCGACAACGCCGAAGAGGTGCTCCGTCTGCTCGAAATTCCGCACAGGACGGTCTGCCTCTGCACGGGCGACATGGGGTTCGGCTCCAGCAAGACGTACGACGTCGAAGTCTGGCTGCCTTCCCAGGACAAGTACAGGGAGATCAGTTCGTGCAGCAACTGCGAGGATTTCCAGGCCAGAAGAATGAATACGCGCTACCGTCCGAAAGGCGGCGGAAAGCCGCAGTTCGTCCATACGCTCAACGGGTCCGGTATCGCGGTGGGACGGACGCTCATCGCCGTTCTCGAGAACTATCAGCGCGAGGACGGTTCCGTGGCGGTTCCGAAGGCGCTTGTGCCGTATATGGGCGGCGTGGAGGAAATCCGGTAACATCGCGGAAGACTGGTGGAAAAATACACCGGCAGCTGGTACAATCATAAAAGACTTTTTTGCAGGGGAGGGAACGGGTTATTCTTCACGCGGAAATGTACGTAAGCGATATACTTCTATGCGTGCTTCCTCTTACGGTGCTCTGCTTTTTCGCACAGCGCGCCTGCAGACGCAGCATGGACAAGACGCAATACAACTATTTCCGTGACCTGACCCTTATCGCGGCCTGGATTCTTGCCGCTTTGTGCGTCGGGGGGCCGTCCTCGCGTTTCATCGTCGGAATGGCGATGCTTGCGGCGGTATTCGGCATGGTGCAGCATGTGTATCCGAATGCGCTCTGGAAGCCGGTTTACCTGCTTATCGGTTTTATTTTTGCTCTTTTCGGCCCTCGCATCGCTTTCATCGGATTGCCCGCCGGGCAGTATCACTTTCTGCCGGTCGAAGTTTCCGTGCTGATAACCGCCCTCTGGATCGCCGCCTTCCCTGTGCTGCTTCAGGAGTTGGACAATATTCCGGGTATGGCGGGGCATCTGCTCGCCGTTTCCTTCTCTCTTCTGCTGACTGCGACGGTTTTTTCGGGCCAGAGTTTGCAAGAGGCTTTTTTCATGTCCCTGTCAGGCTTGCTCTTTTTGGGAGTCTTCTGGAGCCGCCACGGGCACATGTACCGAAGGATGGGAGAGGCGCTCGCCGCGATGTGGGGCGTTTTGGTCGCAGGGACTTCCGTTCTCGGAGTGAGCAAAGGCATTACCTTCGGTACTCTTATGGTGCTCCCTCTCGGCCTTTTCGCGATCCCCATCATGGAGGCGTCGCTCAATTTTATGAACCGCGCCTTCTCCTCGAAGTCGCCGAACGCGGCGGTACTGTATAGCAAGCTCATAGGAAAGGGGCTGGATCATCCCAGCGCCGTGCGTTTCATCACGTCGCTGTGCGCCCTCGGCGGGTCCGCGGTCGCCATTTCCCAGCTTGGGCATCCTCTCTCCATGATGCTTGTTGTGAGCCTCGCCATTCTTTTCGCCGGTATCACTTTGGCTCCGGCCATACGCAATATGAAGGAGAATGTGGAAATGCCCCAGAGACCTTCCATTTGGCGGACTACGATCGATAACGTGTCGATGAACTACGCGCTTGCCAAAGCCCGCGGAGCCCTTGCCTCAAGGAGCGGAGCCCGTCTTGTCGCGACTGTGAACGCCCTTGCCGTTATGGAGGCGGAAAAGAACGACGAGTATGCGAGCGCCTTGGACGGTTCGTTTTTAACCTTGGCCGACGGCGCCGGACTTGTATGGGCGCTCAAGCTGCTCGGCGCGCCCGTGCAGGAGAGAGTGACCGGGATAGATTACATGATCGGACTTGCTCGCATGGCCGCCGCCGAAGGGTGGCCGGTGTATCTTCTCGGATCGAAGCCCGCGATTGTGGAGAAAGCGGCGTCCGAATTGCGGCGCCGTTTTCCGGATCTCGTCGTTGCCGGTTTTCGCCACGGTTATTTTGACGAGGGCGACGCTTCCGTGGTCGATGAGATACGAGAGAGCGGCGCGAAAATCCTTTTCGTTGCTATGGGTATTCCCAAGCAGGAAATATGGGTAACCGAAAACGCCGAAAGGCTGGGAGATCTTCTTGCAGTCGGTGTCGGCGGTGCTTTCGATGTCGTGTCGGGCACTCTGAAGCGAGCTCCGGAGCTTCTTCAGAAAATCGGGCTTGAATGGTTCTACCGTCTTCTTCAGGAGCCTTGGAGATGGAAAAGGGATCTCGACCTTTTTGTGTTTGTGATAAAAGTCCTTCTGACGAAAACGGGTCTTTACCGTTCACGAGGAAGACGAACGGTGTGATGAAACCCCTTCTGAAAAATTGGCTACCTCTGCATTATGTGCGCCCTGATGTTTTCTGCGAAGACGGAGGGGCGCGTTTTTTGTTGTCCGAATCACGGGATCGATCGACAAAGAGAAAATACGAGAAACATGCTGGACATATACTATGAAAATCATTATCCTTAGTGTTGGAAAACCGAAAGATGTTCATGTTGTTTCGCTCGCGGAACACTACTTTAAACGTCTTCGTTCTTTTGTTCCTGTCGTGCTTGAGAGCGTGCCCGAAGCAAAGGACCCGCTTCCTTCGAAGAAAGTGGAGCGCGAGGGAGTCGCCCTTTTAAAGAACCTTCGCGAGAGAGATTTTATGGTAACGCTTGAAGAGCGGGGGAAATGCTTTGACAGCCGTGAGTTTGCCGAATGGGTGCAAGCTAGCGTTGAGCGAACGCCGGGAAGAGTTGTTCTGGCGATAGGAGGCGCGTTCGGCCTTTCGGAGGATGTTCGGCGTCGGAGAGACTTTTCGCTTTCTCTCTCGCCGATGACGATGCCGCACGAGCTGTGCCTCGTTTTTCTCATGGAGCAGCTCTATCGTGCGTTTACTCTGATTCGCGGCGTAGAGTACCATCATTAAGAAAAGAAAACTTGAAAAGGAGTTGTGCTTTTGATATGAATATGGAGAAAATAATGAAACAGGCGCAGAAGATGCAGGCGCAGATGGCGAAGATCCAGGAGGACCTCGCCGGAGAACAGGTTGAAGGGAGCGCCGGGGGCGGTATGGTCACCGTGACCGCCAACGGGCAGGGCGATGTGGTCGCGGTCAGGATCGAGCCAGAAGTTGCGGGGGATGACGTGGAGATGCTGGAGGATCTTGTTCTTGCCGCCGTGAACGACGCGCTCCGCAAGAGCAAGGAACTTGCGAACAGCAGGATGAGCCAGCTTACGGGCGGTCTTGGTATGCCCGGTCTGTTCTAGGGCGCTCAGGTTTTTTCGTGGCGCTTCCCGATTCCTTCGAAAAACTTGCATCGTTGTTTCGCAAAATGCCGGGTGTCGGAGCAAAAAGCGCCCGGCGAATGGCTTTTTTCGTACTGCAGCAGCCGCCTTCTTTCGCGGACGAACTCGCCCGTTTCCTTGTCGCGTTGAAGGAGCGCGTGCATGCTTGTTCCGTCTGCGGAAACATAACGGACGACGATCCGTGTTCGATCTGCTCCGACCCTCTTCGGGACCACCGTTTGCTCTGCGTGGTGGAGACCGTCGAGGATCTTTTCAGCATAGAACACGCCGGGGTCTTTGCCGGAGTATATCATGTGCTGGGAGGAAGGGTCTCTCCTCTGGATGGCGAGATGCTCGACGAGCGAGTCTTGGCAGGCTTGAAGGCACACGTCGAGAACGATGATATCGAGGAGGTGATCATCGCTACAAATCCGCGCATAGAAGGCGACTTGACATACCATGCTCTTGTGGAATATCTTGGCGGTAACGAGGTTGCCATTTCCAGGATAGCGTATGGACTTCCGGTTGGAGGCAGCATCGAGTTCGCCGATCGGACAACGTTGCAGGCGGCTATGGATTCCCGTGTGCGAGTCAGGCGATCTTCCTGATCGACTCTTTGAAAAGGAGATATGCTGTGAAAAAGTTTAAGCTCTTGACGTATTTGTCAAAAAAGCGAGGTGAAAGTATGACGGAAGGTTTCGGGAAAATCGTCCAGTTGATTTTCTCAGGGCTCATGATACTTATCGGCGGCATGATCGGCGCCCAGGTTGCTCAGTTGTTTTTCCCCATTATTCCCGCCGAATGGTTTGCCGCGTGGAAAGAGTGGCTCCCCCTCTGGATGCCCGGCAAGATTCTGATGACGATTTTTTCTGTGGTTTTATTCGCTTTTATGGGTTTGATGACCTCTCCTCTTTTTCTCAGGGTTCTTGGTTCAATGGGTTCTTTCATCGAGTCGCATCTGAAAAATACAAGCTGGTCGGAAATTACCTCGGCTACCGTCGGCATGATCATCGGGTTGCTCATTGCGAATCTTCTGGCGCTTCCCTTTTCCGATCTTCCCTTCGGAAGCTATATGGCCGTTGTGTTGAACGTCGTTCTGGCCTATCTTGGAGCTCGAATTTTGCTGAAGCGTCAAAGCGACTTTCGCAATGTGTTCGGCCCGATTCGAACCTTGAAAGAACGCCTTTCCATGATCAAGGAGCAACCCCATCACGATGATGACGGTTTTTCCGCGGAAGAACAGCCCTGGGAGGTTCCTAAGAAAATCCTGGATACGAGCGTGATCATCGACGGGCGCATTCTCGATGTTGCCCGCACCGGTTTTTTGGAGGGCATAGTCCTCATCCCGCAATTTGTTCTTCACGAGTTGCAGGCCGTGGCCGATTCGACCGACCCCGCCCGAAGAACGAGGGGGAGGAGAGGGCTCGACGTCGTCAACGAATTGCAGCGTCTTTCCGACTTGCAGATCGAGATCGTCGACGCTTCATTGAAACATCTGAAAGCGGATTCCGTCGACAGCGCTCTGGTTGTCCTTGCCGAGAAGATAGGCGGACAGATTCTGACGACCGATTACAACCTGAACAAGCTGGCGCAGATTCAGGGAATTCGTGTGTTGAACGTCAACGATCTGGCGAATGCGCTCAAGCCGATGCTGCTTCCCGGCGAGACCATCATCATCGATATCATCCGTGAGGGGAAAGAGCCTCATCAAGGGGTCGGCTACCTCGACGACGGGACGATGTTCGTCGTCGAAGATGGTGAAAACTATATCGGGAAACGGGTTGAAGTAGTCGTCACTTCCATGCTCCAAACGTCCGCGGGCAGGATGGTGTTCGGAAGAATACGAAGGGAAGTTCGCGCGTCGTGAAAGAAACTGCGCTCGTTATCGTTGCGGCGGGCAAAGGAGAGCGGGCGGGGGGCGCGGGTGGAACCGCAAAGCAGTTCCGCCCGCTTGCCGGTGTTCCTCTCTGGAAGTGGAGCGCTTCCGTCGGAGAACGTCTCTTCAAAAAACAATTGGTTGACGAATGTATCCTCGTCGTTCCTGAGAGCGCGGTAGAGCCGGTACAGAAGGAGACGCCCGGATGGGAAATCCCGTTCACCGTTGTGCCGGGAGGCGCTGAACGTCAGGAGTCCGTCCTGAGAGGTGTCCGCGCAGCATCCCGGGAATATGTGCTCGTCCACGACGGCGCGCGGCCGTTCCTCTCCTGCGGTCTTGTCGAAAGGCTCGTAGACTCGCTTACGGACGAGTACGGAGTGGTTCCTTTGCTTCCGGTATCCGATGCCCTGAAAAAGAGGGGCGAAGACGGGGCTTTTTCGCCATTTCCGAGGGAGGGGCTCTGGATTACGCAAACTCCGCAGGCTTTTCACCGGGAGAAGCTGCTTTCCGTGCTTGCAACGCATGGAGGCGGAGCTAAGGACGAGGCGGAGGCATGGACCGCCGCGGGGTATCCTCTCCGCGCGGTCAGGGGAGAACGCAGAAATATAAAGATAACATGGGAGGAGGACTTCTCTCTGGCGGAACTGTATGTGCAGCGCACTTTCCGTACCGGAACAGGGTATGATGTGCACCCTCTTGTTCCCGGCAGAAGGTTCATTCTCGGCGGTGTCGCTTTTCCGGATTTCCCTCTTGGTTTCGCGGGGTACTCCGACGGTGACGTGTTGGTGCATGCCGTCTGCGACGCATTGCTGGGGGCCGCCGGGTTGGGCGATATCGGAACGCTTTACCCCGCGGGAAATCCCGCGTTTAAAAATATATCGAGTATTCGCCTGCTTGCGGATACCGCAAAAAGAGTGACGGAATCAGGATGGATCCTTGAGTGGAGCGACAGTGTTGTTTGCGCTCAGGAGCCGAAACTCGCAGCTTTTCTCCCTCCGATGGTCTCGAAGATGGAAGAAGTTCTCCCCGAAACGTGGCGGGGCAGGGTGCACCTCAAAGTGAAATCCGGCGAACATGTTGGACCGGTCGGCCATTCGCACTGCATCGTCTGTTTCTCGAACGCGACGCTCTGGAAGCCTCTTGACATTATTTGAGCATGAGGTTTTTTTGTTGTTTTTTATCGTAAGGGGAGTTGCTTCTTTTTCCGGAAAGCCCTACAATCCTTTAAAATCTTTTTCGAGTCCCTAACGGGCAGGGAGGTACCGTAATGAGTTTGGAGTCCAAGTTCGTCCCCTACGAGGGATTCACATTCGACGATGTTCTTCTCGAACCGGGGTTCAGTGAAGTTTTGCCGTCCGATGTTTCTATCAAGACAAAGCTGACCGAATCGATTCTTCTGAACATTCCGCTGTGCAGTTCCGCGATGGATACTGTGACGGAGGCGCGTTTAGCCATTGCAATGGCCCGTGAAGGCGGGATAGGCATTATCCACCGGAATATGCCGCTGGAGAAGCAGGCCAAGGAAGTCGACGTTGTCAAGCGCTCTGAATCCGGCGTGATCGTCGACCCTTTTTTCCTTCATCCCGAGGACATGGTGAGCGAGGCGATCGCTCTTATGGAACACTATCATATCTCAGGCGTTCCCATAGTGGATGCGAAAAAACGGCTTGTCGGCATCATCACCAACAGAGACCTGCGTTTCGTCCAGAATTTCGATCAGCCTATCAGCAGGATCATGACGAAGGACAATCTTGTGACCGCCTCGGAAGGCACTACGCTGGAGGGCGCCCAGTCCATTCTGATGAAGTACAAGATCGAGAAGCTCCCTATTGTGGATGAGAACGGCATTCTGAAAGGTCTTATTACGATAAAGGATATCCAGAAGGCGAAAGACTTTCCGAACGCGGCGAAAGACGGCGGAGGCCGTCTTCGGGTCGGCGCGGCCGTCGGGGTCGGCTCGGATCTCTTCGAACGGGCGTCCGCCCTCGTGAAGAGCGGGGTTGACCTGCTCGTCGTCGATACGGCGCACGGACATGCGAAAAAAGTGCTCGATTCCGTGAAGAACCTTCGGGAAGCGTACACGGAAATGACGATTATCGGCGGAAACATCGCCACCGCCGCCGCCGCCGACGCCCTTATCGACGCAGGCGCGGACGCGGTCAAGGTCGGCGTCGGCCCCGGAAGCATCTGCACGACGCGAATCATCGCGGGCATCGGCGTTCCACAGCTGGGAGCGATTTATAACGTCGCCCAGGCCGCGCACTCCCGAGGAAAGACCGTCATTGCGGACGGCGGCATCCGCTACTCCGGAGATATTGTGAAAGCCATCGCGGCAGGCGCCGATTCCGTAATGATCGGTTCTCTTTTTGCCGGTACCGAGGAGAGCCCGGGAGAACCCATCATCTACAGAGGGCGCTCCTATAAAAGTTACCGCGGCATGGGCTCGCTCGGCGCGATGAAGGAGGGGTGCAGCAAGGATCGCTACTTCCAGGAAGGCGCGGTTGGTGATAAACTTGTTCCGGAGGGTATCGAGGGGCTGGCCGCGCACAAGGGCTCTCTTTCCGCCGTTGTCTTTCAGCTGACGGGCGGCTTGCGCTCCGGTATGGGGTATGTCGGCGCGCGGGATGTTCCCGACCTTCAGCGGAAAGCGCGCTTTGTAAAGGTGACGGCGGCCTCCGTCAAGGAGAATCACCCTCACGATGTCGTGGTGACGAAGGAAGCGCCGAATTATTGGGTGGATTGATTCTGTAAGTCCGCCCTTCCCGAGAACGGGGGTGCGATATGGCGGGAGCAAAGGTTTTTGAGCGGAATCCATACGAGGATGTCGTCTACTGGCCGGGAGTTCTTGCTCTTCCGGAGTTGATGGAGGAGGCTATGGCCGATGATCTTCTCTTCGCCGACGACCCTATGGAGTTCGAGACGTATCTTGGAGAATGGTGGGAAGGGTTCGTATCCGATTTTTATCTGTAAAATTCCGGAGTGATACTGCGCAAAGACTTTTTTTGTGCTATACTCTATAATGCTTGTTTTGCGGGATTTTTTTGCAAAGAGTGGGATTTCACCCACTCTTTGTTTTTTACGAAGAGTGAATCGGGGCGATAGTATGGAAACAGTAAGAAAAGATGGATGGAAACCGTTGCGGGAAATCGTGGAAGGCCTTGGGTATGAATGTGTCGGGATTGTGCTCGTCACTGAAGAAAGGGCCGTTTTTTTACGGGTTTTCATCGATTCCGTGGGAGGCATTCAGGTCAGGGACTGCGAGATTGTCTCAAAGGCGGTGAGTGCGTTCCTCGATGAACATGAAGAGTACATTCCGGGCAAGTTTTTCCTGGAGGTGAGTTCTCCGGGGATTGAGCGTCCCCTCTTTTCCCCGGAGGATTATATGCGTTTTATCGGAAAGAAGGCGCGCATCAGGGTGCGTATTCCCGTTCACGGGAGGAAGAGTCTCAGCGGACGAATTCTCCGCGCCGATGAGCATTCGATCGATCTGGAAATCGATGCGGATGTCCCCGAAGAGAGTGCGCCTGTCCGTATTCCATTCGATATTATAACTAAAGGGAATCTTGCCTTCGAGGAGAAGAAAGATAAAAGGAGGAATTCTTAAAATGCAGCTTGGTCGCGACTTCGCCCGTGCTCTGGCTCAGATCACCAAAGAACGAGGTCTCTCGCAGGAAGTTATTGCGTCGAGCCTTGAGGCGGCGTTGATTTCGGCGTACAAAAAATTCCAGGGAGGAAATCAGGACGTCGAAGTATATATCGATACGGAGAACGGCGATATCTCTATCTGCGAGGTGAAGCAGATCGTGGACGTCGTGACGAACCCGGATGTCCAGATCTCCCTTGAGGATGCGCAGTCGCAAGGATTCGTCGATGTCGCCGAGGGCGATTACATCAGGATAGAGCGCGATCCCGAGAACTTCGGCCGCATAGCCGCCCAGACGGCCCGCCAGGTGATTATACAGAGGCTCAAGGATGCGGAACGGCAGATAATTTTCGAGGAATTCTCCGACAGGGTGGGGGATCTCGTGACCGGCGTTGTGTTTAAATCCGAGAACGACCAGGTGCTCATCCGTCTGAACGACAGGACCGAGGCGATTCTTCCCCGCGAGGAGAGAATCGTAAGCGAAAAATATATCCCGGGAGAGCGTATGAAACTGTATCTGCTCGATGTCCGGCAGACGACGCGAGGCCCTCGGATCGTTGTTTCGAGGACGCATCCGGGACTTCTCAGAAAGCTCCTTGAGCTGGAGGTTCCGGAGATTCGCGAGGGAGTCATCGATATCAAGAATATCGTCCGGGAAGCCGGCGCCAGGGCAAAAATCGCGGTCCAGACGCTTGATATCAATGTTGATCCTGTTGGCGCTTGCGTCGGCAATAACGGAGCGAGGATCAAATCGATCAGTAAAGAGCTCTGCGGCGAGAAAGTGGACGTCATCGTGTGGAGCAGCGATCCATTGCAGTACGTTCGAAATTCGCTTTCTCCGGCGAAAATCGTCAAGATCGAACCTATCCTCGAGCAGGAAAAAGCGGTTACCGTGTATGCCCGTCCGGATCAACTTTCGCTTGCTATCGG